>CALMID010000059.1 GCA_937863915.1 uncultured Pseudomonas sp. | reverse complement strand
TGAAACGCGTTGGCGAACCCCCCAGGCGACGATTTTTCTTGTCAGCTCAGACGCTTGCGCCGAGACGCGGACATGAAAAAGGGCGCCACGGCGCCCCTTCCCAGGTCGAGCACAGGTATCAGCGAGTCAGGCGAACCAGCGCTTCGCGGTACTTGTCGGCCGTCTTCTGCGCCACATCGTCCGGCACACGCGGCGCCGGCGGCTGCTTGTTCCAGCCAGTGGACTCCAGCCAGTCACGCACGAACTGCTTGTCGAAGCTGGGCGGATTGCTGCCTTCGGCGTAGCTGTCGGCCGGCCAGAAGCGGCTAGAGTCGGGGGTCAGGGCCTCGTCCATCAGGGTCAGGGTGCCGTCCTCATCCAGACCGAACTCGAACTTGGTGTCGGCAATGATGATGCCGCGGGTGGCCGCGTACTCGACCGCCGCGCTGTACAGGGCAATTGCGGTGTCGCGAACCTTGGCCGCCAGCTCGGCGCCGATGATAGCCTCGCACTGGGCGAAGGTGATGTTCTCATCGTGATCGCCGACGGCGGCCTTGGTCGAGGGGGTGAAGATCGGCTGCGGCAGCTTGGCCGCTTCCTTCAGGCCCGCCGGCAGGGCGATACCGCAGACAGTGCCGCTCTTCTGGTATTCCTTCCAGCCGGAGCCGACGATGTAACCGCGCACAATGGCCTCAACGGCCACCGGCTTGAGGCGCTTGGCAACCACGGCCCGGCCTTCGACCAGCGGCAGCTCGGCGGCCGGTACGACGTCCTCGACCTTATCGCCGGTGAAATGGTTGGGCACCAGATCCTTGAGCTTATCGAACCAGAAGTTGGAGATCGCGGTGAGGATCTTGCCCTTGTCCGGGATCGGCTCATTAAGGATCACGTCGAAGGCAGACAGGCGGTCACTGGCCACCATCAGCATGCGCTTGTCGTCGATTTCGTAGAGGTCACGGACCTTGCCGGAGTAGAGCTTTTTCAGGCTGAGGCTGCTGGGGGTGGTCATGGTGATTTCCGCCTTTATCAAACGAAACAGGCGAAACCCCGGAGGATTTCGCCCATTAGTCGGTTAGCTGTCCGCCGCCACGCCATCGCGTGACGGCTGTGGATCAGGAACCGAGGTTCTGCTGGATCAGCTGCAGGACGCGTTCGGCATCCTCGGCCGGGGCCACGGTGTTGAGGTCCTTGTCCAGGGTAACTTGGACCACGTCGCCAACGGTGGTCAGGCGTACCTGATAACGCTCGGCACGGGCATCGACTTCTTCCTCGCTCGGCTCGCTGGAGAACAGGCTATTGAAGAAGCCAGGCTCCTCGCCTTTCTTCTCAGCCTTCTCGGCCAGGTTGACGTAGTACACGCCCAGGCTGCGGTTGAGGTCGTCGACCCGCACATCAGCCATTTCCAGAGCCCGGCCGACACTCGACCAGGCACGATCGAAGCTGGCGCCGAGCACCAACTGCGGGTTGCCGTTGCCGTCCTTGCCCATGCTGACGCGGTTTGGCGCATCGAAATCACGCGCGGCCAGCAGCGACACCGAGCCACCCTGTTCGGAGGAGCGGGCCATGCTGGAGAGCATTTCGTCGAGCAGGGCTGCTTCCAGGCTGGCGCTGCTGGAGCGGGCCGGCCAGTCGAGATCAGCCACGGTACCGGCCGGACGCTCGGCGGTTAGGACGAAGACTTCACTGGTATTGCGTACTACGCCGGGCTCGATGCGTACGCGCACTCGGGTCTCGGCTTCGGGATCAACGCCGGAAACACGCGAACTCAGACGACGGGCCATGCCGGAAGATAGCGCATCGAAACGTTGCCATTCGGTGGTGAACTCGCCGGTCTGCGGACGTTCCTGGGCAATGCGGAAACCGTTGCTTTCAAAGAACTGACGAGCCATCGGCCAGACTTCGGCCGGAGTCTTCTGCGCCACCAGCCAGCGCGACTCGCCGCTCTTCTGCAGGCTGAAATCGCTGATATCGGTGCTGTTGGCCAGCGGCAGCGGGCGCGGTACTTCGAAGTCGGCATTGGCCTGGGCCGTGCCGACATTGCGCGGGATCGGCAGCAGCGGATCGAGACGCTTGGCCTCGACGTTGGCCGGCATTTTCATCGGCGCCGTTTCGTGCGCTTCCAGATAATCGTTGCCGCGATCGCGGAAATAGCCGTCTTCACCCCACAACCAGCCACAACCGCTGGTTCCGGAGACAACAAGGGCAAGTGCGGACAGGCCGACCAGTCGCTTCATGCGTGTGAATTCCTCGGGTTAAGCCAGAATGCCGGTCTGGCGCATGGCCTGACGCAGCGGCTCATGGCAGCGCGGGCTGAGCCAGGTGAGCGGTAGACGAATACCTTCCGGAATCAGACCCATCTCGTGCAGGGCCCACTTCACCGGAATCGGATTGGATTCAATGAACAGCGTCTTGTGCAGCGGCATCAGGCGGTCATTGATCGCGCGGGCGGTGGCGGCATCGCCGGCCATGGCAGCAGCACACAGCTCGCTCATAGCACGCGGGGCAACGTTGGCCGTCACCGAGATATTGCCCTTGCCGCCCATCAGCATCAGCTCGACAGCGGTGGCATCGTCACCGGAATAAACCAGGAAGTCGGTCGGTACGCGCTCCAGCACTTCCTTGCCACGCTGCAGGTCGCCGGTGGCTTCCTTGATGCCGATGATATTGGCGATCTTGGCCAGGCGCTCGACGGTTTCCGGCAGCATGTCGCACACGGTACGACCCGGCACGTTGTAGAGGATCTGCGGGATGGCCACAGCTTCGGCGATGTGACGGAAGTGCTGGTACAGGCCTTCCTGAGTCGGCTTGTTGTAGTACGGAGTCACCAGCAGGCAGGCATCGGCGCCGGCATCCTTGGCAGCGGTGGTCAGCTCGACGGCTTCACGGGTGCAGTTGGCACCGGTGCCGGCGATAACCGGGATGCGCCCGGCAACCTGATCGACCACGCGGCGAATCACCTCGACGTGTTCGCTGACTTCCAGGGTGGCGGATTCACCGGTGGTGCCGACCGCGACAATGGCATTGGTGCCTTCCTGCAGGTGGAAGTCCACCAGTTTGGTCAGGCTGTCCCAATCCAGACGACCCTGTGCGTCCATGGGCGTTACCAGCGCCACCATACTGCCCGCAATCATGCAACCGCTCCTGCCGCAATAAAGAAAGGCGTAATGGTACAAGGCTCGGGGGTTCTTTGCGAGTAGCCACCACTACCATCTGGATGGCCCGATGTACCGCCGCGAGATTCCCCTTGGCAGCGCTTTTCGCTACCCTGCACCTTTGCTGGCGCCGGCCAGTGCTCTCACGTTTTAGGAATGCGGCATGTCCACCACCCAGCCCCGTGAACAATTTCTGTTGATCAGCGCCCACGGCGCCAACGCCATGGAGCTCACCAGCGTCATCAACAAGGCCGCCCAGGAAAGCCGCTGCGCCATTATCAGCAGCCGCCTGGGTCGCCACGGCGAATTCAGCGCACTGACTGCCCAAGCCTCTGGCAGCTGGGATGCCCTGGCGCGCCTGGAAGGCCTGTTGCCGACCCTCGCCAAGCGCCATGAACTGAGCGTCAACGTGACCCGCAGTGCCAGCGCCACCAGTCGCCCGCAGGCCCTGCCCTACGTGGTCTATGTCAGCGCGGCCTATCGCCCGGACATCATCAGCGAGCTGTGCCAGTTCTTCACCGATCACCACCTCGAGCTGGAAAGCCTGACCTGCGATACCTACCTGGCACCGCACACGGGCACCACCATGCTCAACGCCAACATCACCGTAACCCTGCCGGCCGGCACGCAGATCAGCTGGCTGCGCGACCAGTTCCTCGACTTC
>CALMID010000058.1 GCA_937863915.1 uncultured Pseudomonas sp. | reverse complement strand
GACAACACCCGCATGCTGATCATCACCGGCCCGAACATGGGCGGTAAGTCGACCTACATGCGCCAGACCGCGCTGATCGTGCTGCTCGCCCATATCGGCAGCTTCGTCCCGGCGGCCAGCTGCGAGCTGTCGCTGGTCGACCGCATCTTCACCCGCATCGGCTCCAGCGACGACCTGGCCGGCGGGCGCTCGACCTTCATGGTGGAGATGAGCGAAACCGCCAACATCCTGCACAATGCCAGCGAACGCAGCCTGGTACTGATGGACGAAGTCGGCCGCGGCACCAGCACCTTCGACGGCCTGTCGCTGGCCTGGTCGGCAGCCGAACAGCTGGCCAGCCTGCGCGCCTGGACGCTGTTTGCCACCCACTACTTCGAGCTGACCGTGCTGCCGGAAAGCCAGCCGGTGGTGGCCAACGTGCACCTCAACGCCACCGAGCACAACGAACGCATCGTCTTTCTGCACCACGTGCTGCCGGGCCCGGCCAGCCAGAGCTACGGCCTGGCGGTGGCACAGCTGGCCGGCGTACCGGCCCCGGTGATTGCCCGCGCCCGCGAGCACCTGGCGCGCCTGGAAACCACCAGCCTGCCCCACGAAGCGCCGCGCAGCGTGGCCGGCCAAGCGGCCGCGCCCATGCAGAACGACCTGTTCGCCAGCCTGCCCCACCCGGTGATCGAGGAATTACAGCGCATCAGCCCGGATGATCTGACTCCCCGTCAGGCCCTGGAACTGTTATATGCATGGAAAACGCGAATCTAACGCCTGCGCGCGCAAGCTGTTAGAATCGCGCGCATTTTTACGACTGCCCGGTTTACAGCCTGAGCCGCGGCCATAACTTTGCGCCTGAGCGTTGCTCGCAGAAGCCGCCAGGCCGCCGCCCGAGGAGATACACCATGACCTTCGTCGTTACCGACAACTGCGTTAAGTGCAAATACACCGACTGCGTTGAAGTCTGCCCGGTAGACTGCTTCTACGAAGGCCCGAACTTCCTGGTCATCCACCCGGACGAGTGCATCGACTGCGCACTCTGTGAGCCGGAGTGCCCGGCCCAGGCGATCTTCTCCGAAGACGAGGTGCCGGAAGATCAGCAGGAATACATCGAACTGAACCGTGACCTGGCCGAAGTCTGGCCGAACATCACCGAGAAGAAAGACCCGCTGCCGGACGCCGAAGAGTGGGATGGCGTGAAGGACAAGCTGCAGCATCTGGAGCGCTAAGCCCCACGTGCCCAAACAAAAAGGCCCGCGAATGCGGGCCTTTTGCTGTGCGGATACTTTTCGCCAGACAAAAAAAGGGGCGGGGATTGCCCGCCCACTTTTTGTCCCTAGTCCCTTTGTATCCCACTCATCATCCTGATGCAGCGCTTCGTGCGCCTGATCCCTTGTCTGCCGTCCTGGCAGACTGTGTTCGTCCTGAACACGGTTTGAATAGTAGCGCTACCCGCGACGCCAGCAAGCCCGCGGAAATCGCCAAAGGGCTTACCAAGAAAAACCACTAAAGACAATTAAATCCTTTAAAAACAGTAAGATATGAACGGTCCACAGAAGGAAAAACCTCTTTTCCGGCACTGTTTTCCGCCTATCGCCGACAGCAATGTAAGCCTAAGCTTACAAACACTGCCGCCTTTGTCCCTCAGTGCAGAATCTGACCGAGAAACAGCTTGGTCCGCTCGTTCTGCGGGTTATCGAAGAATACCTGGGGCGGCGCCTGCTCGACGATCTCGCCGCGGTCCATGAAGATCACCCGGTCCGCCACGGTGCGGGCAAAGCCCATCTCGTGGGTCACGCAGAGCATGGTCATGCCGCTCTCGGCGAGCTGAATCATGGTATCCAGCACTTCCTTGACCATCTCCGGATCGAGGGCCGAAGTTGGCTCGTCGAACAGCATGATCTTAGGCTTCATGCACAACGCCCGGGCAATGGCGACCCGCTGTTGCTGGCCACCGGAGAGTTGCCCCGGGTACTTGTCCGCCTGCTCGGGGATGCGCACCCGCTCCAGATAGAGCAGGGCGATCTCCTCGGCCTCGCGCTTGGGCAACTTGCGCACCCACATGGGCGCCAGGGTGCAGTTCTGCAACACGGTGAGGTGCGGGAACAGGTTGAAGTGCTGGAACACCATGCCGACCTCGCGGCGGACCGTCTCGATCTGCTTGAGATCACGGGTCAGCTCGATGCCATCGACGACGATACGCCCCTGCTGATGCTCCTCCAGGCGGTTGATGCAGCGAATGGTGGTGGACTTGCCCGAACCGGAAGGCCCGCAAAGTACGATGCGCTCCCCGGTCTGCACACTCAGGTTGATGTCCTTGAGCACGTGGAACTGCCCGTACCACTTGTTCACACCCTGCAGCTGGATGATCGCCGAACCTTCGCTGGAGCTCTGCTCGTGTGCCTTCATGCGATTGACTCCTAATGCTTGTGACCGGTATCGAGCTGACGCTCCAGGCGCAGCGAATAACGCGACATGGCGAAACAGAACAGCCAGTACACCAGCGCGGCGAACACATAGCCTTCGGTCGACATGCCCAGCCAGGCCGGGTCATTGGTCGCGCGCTTGATGCTGTTGAGGAAGTCGAACAGGCCGATGATGATCACCAGGCTGGTGTCCTTGAACAGGGCGATGAAGGTATTGACGATGCCCGGGATCACCAGCTTCAGTGCCTGCGGCAGTATCACCAGCGCCATGCTGCGCCAGTAGCCCAGGCCCATGGCCGCCGCTGCCTCGTACTGCCCCTTGGGTATGGCCTGCAAGCCGCCGCGCACCACCTCGGCGACATAGGCCGCCTCGAAGAAGACCACCATGACCAGGGCCCGTAGCAGCTTGTCGAGGTTCATCCCCTCGGGCAGGAACAGCGGCAGCATCACCGAGGACATGAACAGCACGGTAATCAGCGGAACGCCGCGCCAGAACTCGATGAAGGTCACGCACAACACCCGGATCGCCGGCAGATCGGAGCGCCGCCCCAGCGCCAGCAGAATGCCCAGTGGCAAGGCTCCGGCGATGCCGACTGCGGCAATCACCACCGTCAGCATCAGACCGCCCCACTGGCTGGTTTCCACCGTCACCAGGCCGAAGAAACCACCGTGCAGTAGCCAGAAGGCCAGCAGCGGATACACCAGCAGAAATCCCAGGCCATAAAGCGCCTTGCGCGGCATGATCGGCATGAACAGAGGCGATGCACCAATCACCGCCAGCCAGACCGTCAGGTTGACCCGCCAGCGCAGCTCGGCCGGGTAGAAGCCATACATGAACTGGGCAAAGCGCTCGCGCACGAACACCCAGCAGGCGCCCTCCCCGCTGCAGTCGCTGCGCTGGCTGCCAGTGAAGTCAGCCTGCAGCAGAGTCCAGTCGAGCAGCGGCGGCACTATCAGCCACAGCAGGTAGCAGGCCAGCAGCGTCAGCAGCGTATTGCCGACACTGGAAAACAGATTGCCGCGCAGCCAGCCCAGCACACCGACCTCCAAAGTGGGCGGCGGCAGGCTGGGGCGGAACACATGTTTGTCCATGTTTCAGCGCTCCACCAGCGCGATGCGCTTGTTGTACCAATTCATCAGCATGGAAATGCTGATGCTGATGGCCAGATACACGCTCATGGTGATGGCCATGGTTTCGATCGCCTGGCCGGTCTGGTTGAGCACGGTGCCGGCAAACAGCGAAACCATGTCCGGATAACCGATGCCGGCAGCCAGCGAGGAGTTCTTGGTCAGGTTGAGGTATTGGCTGGTCAGTGGCGGAATGATGACCCGCAGCGCCTGCGGAATGATCACCAGACGCAAGGTCTGTTGCGGGCGCAGGCCCAGCGAGCGCGCGGCCTCGGTCTGCCCATGGCTGACCGACTGGATGCCCGAGCGCACCGTCTCGGCAATAAATGCCGCCGTGTAGATGGTCAGCGCCAGGGTCAGTGCCACCAGTTCCG
>CALMID010000057.1 GCA_937863915.1 uncultured Pseudomonas sp. | reverse complement strand
GGCCGCGGTTTCGCCGTTGATCACACGGTCATCGAAGCGCGCACCGACAGCCAGGATCACGTCGGAGTGGTGCATCGCCAGGTTGGCGGTGTAGCTACCGTGCATGCCGAGCATGCCGACGAACTGGCGATCACTGCCCGGGAAGGCACCCAAGCCCATCAGGGTATTGGTCACTGGCAGGTTGAGCAGCTTGGCCAGCTCAGTGAGCTGAGCCGAGGCGTTGCCCATGACGACGCCGCCGCCGGAGTAGAGAATCGGGCGCTTGGCGGCCAGCAGCATTTCCACGGCCTTGCGGATCTGCCCGGAGTGACCACGGGTCGCCGGATTGTAGGAGCGCAGCTTGGCCTTCTTCGGGTAGCTGTACTCGAACTTCTCCGCCGGATTGGTCATGTCCTTGGGAATGTCGACGACGACAGGGCCAGGACGACCCGACTGAGCGATGTAGAACGCCTTCTTCATCACCTCGGGAATTTCCGAAGGATGCTTGATGATGAAGCTGTGCTTCACGATCGGGCGGGAGATACCGACCATGTCGGTCTCCTGGAAGGCATCAGTACCCACCATACGACTCGGAACCTGGCCGGACAGCACCACCATCGGGATGGAGTCCATGTAGGCGGTCGCAATGCCGGTAATGGCATTGGTTGCCCCCGGACCGGAAGTCACCAGCACCACGCCAGCCTTGCCGGTAGCACGGGCATAGCCATCAGCCATGTGTGTGGCGGCCTGTTCGTGACGAACCAGGACATGAGTCACTTCCGGTTCTTTGAACAGGGCATCGTAAATATGCAGGAGGGCACCACCCGGGTACCCGTAGATGTACTTAACGCCCTCGTCACGCAACGAGCGGACGACCATTTCAGCGCCAGATAAAAGCTCCACGTAATCACCTCTTTAACGCTTGGGAGCCGCCCACGCGAGGACGGCTGAGTTGGTTAACCGGCCTGACAGCACATGGGTGAATGTGATCACCGTGAAAGCTGTGGCTGACTGACCAGTATTGGGAGCATCCCCATTGTTGCGGGACCATCCCACCCAGCGCGAGGTAACGCGTTACAGGGTGTAAGCAGGGCGGCGCGGGTGTGCACCTTGGGTGCCGTGCGCGACAGGCGGTAACCTGGAACGACTTGGCGAATCATGGATTGTTGAGAAACGTAACACTCAAGTCAAGCCGGAAGCGTTTTTTATTCGACACAGCGCTGTGACACAACGCAGGATGAAGTTTGTGCTGTTTTGGTTATAGTTGCAGGCGTAAGCACCTCACCCACAAGGACTCCACATGCGTCGCTCACTGATTGCCAGCGCCCTCATCGTGCTCATGAGCACGCCCGTCATGGCCGCCCAGGTCTACAAATGGGTAGATGCCCAAGGGGTCACCCACTTTGGCGCCCTGCCGCCCGAAGGCCAACAGGCAACCAGCGTGAACACCACGATTGCCCCCGCCCCAGCAGCCATACCGGCAAAACTGCCACAAGTCGGCGTGGATGAAGAGCAACAGGCCATCGACGAAAAAGTGAAAAAGGAAGTCGCCGCCAAGGAAGCCGAGCGCAAGCAGTACTGCGAGAAAATGCGCACCAACCTGGCCCAGCTGGAAAACAACCCGCGCCTACGCGAGGAAGTGAACGGCGAAGTTCGTCGCCTTGACGAGAACGAACGTCAGAAGCGTATTGCCGAAGCCAAAAAAGCCATCGCGGAAAACTGCCAGTAATACCGCGCTAGCTGCCCAGCCCGATCAACCGATCAAACTCCTCCAGCGCAGCGATCAGGCCCTTGACCTCAAGGGCCCTACCAACAAAGACCTGCTCTGCCATCGCCGCAATACCGGATGCCGTGGGCAAAGGCGCATTCGCCTCAAGCATGCTTTTCAGCCGCGGCAGAAAAATCCACTGCAGCCACTCCTCGAACGCCAGGCTGTCGACGCAAAAAGGCTGCTGGCTGGCCAATGCTTCGGCGCTGGGCGCCTGCTGAGCCCACAGACCCAACTGACGCAATTGCCGCTCGATGAGCAGCAACTGATCGGCAATCTGGGGAATGCGTGCATCCATCAGGAGCTGACCTGAGCCCGCTGCCGTGCCTGCGCGGCGCCTGCCGGGTCACCCTGCTTGTCACGGGCCTGGGCAATCAGTTCCCACAGACTGGCCTGTAGCGCCGGCCGCCCATTGGCATAGGTCAGTCCGCGCCGAGCCAGCTGTTCGGCCTGGGCGGGATCCCCCTGAGCCAGGCGCACCTCGGCCAGGCGATAGAGCACCTGCGGCTCGCGCGGCGCAATGCGCTGAGCGCGCTCCAGACTGACCGAAGCGCCATTGAGATCGCCTCCCGACTGCTGCTGCTGGGCCGTGGTGAGCAGTGCCAGCACAGGGCCGTCCAACTGCTCATCGGCCGCCAGGCCGCCAGCCGTCGACGGAATGCCACTGGGCGCCGAAGCCCCGGCAGCCGCGCCCCAGCTACCGGCCAGCGTAGGATCGGCAGTAATGGGCCCGGGTGTAATACCTGGCGCACTCAAGGGCGCAGCACCAGCCTGAATCGGTGCAGGCGTGCCGCCCTGCGGCACCATCACCACAACCCCGGAGTCCTGCGGCAGCGACTGCACGGAAGACGGCTGCGGCTCACGCACGGCACTACCGCCGGCAGACAAGGGGGCACCGGCATCCACTACAGGCACCGAGCCACGCTGCGGGGTGGCACAACCTGCCAAGGTCAACGAAGCAGCCAGCAAAGGCACGTACAGCTTGTTCACACACCTACTCCTCTAGTCATTCCAGCCAACCCTTGACCCAATCCATCACCGCGCCAGCCGGTGCCGCGATACCGCACGGATTGCCCGGCGCGGGCTCGCTACCGCGAATATAAGGCATCTGCACCGCCCCCGGGCAGCCAGGATCGGAACCCTGCCCCGTGCGCGGATCAATCCAGGCCAGCACCACGTTATCCGGCATGGGCATATCCAGCGGCAGAGGATCGGCCTTGGCCATGAACCCGGTCCACACCTGCAACGCACCGGTCGCACCGGTCAGCGGCGTCTTGCCATTGTCATCGCGCCCCAGCCAGACCACCGCCAGCAAATCCTGACTGAAGCCGGCAAACCAGCTATCGCGCGAGTCATTACTGGTGCCGGTCTTGCCGGCCAGGTTCAGGTTGGCGGGCAGCCGGGAATACACCGAACGCCCCGTGCCTTCGCGCATCACGCGCTGCATGGCTGCCTGAGTAAGGTAGATCGCGCCCGGATCAAAACGCTGCTGAATCTGGAACGGATAACGACCAAGCGGCTCACCCTCGGCCGTCAGCACGCTGCGAATGGCCCGCAACGGCGTATTGAAGCCGCCATTGGCCAGAGTCTGATACATACCCGCCACTTCCATGGGGCTCAGCGAGCCCGCGCCGAGCAGCATCGACGGGTAAGCCGGCCACTCGCGAGACACGCCCAGGCGCTCCAGCGTCTTGAGTACGCTGGGCACACCCAGCTCCAGCCCGAGTTTGGCAGTGGAAAGGTTGTAGGAGTTGGCCAGCCCCTGGTACAGGAAGATATTGCCGTGGGCCTGGCGGTCATAATTCTGCGGGCGCCAGACCTGGCCATCCTGACCTTTTACCGAGAAGGGCTGATCGGCCAGCCAACTGGTCAAGGTGTACTGACTGGGGCGCTCGAGAGCCGTCAGGTAAACCGCCGGTTTGATCAGCGAACCAATTGGCCGCACCGCATCGAGCACCCGGTTGAAACCGGCAAAGCGAGGCTGGCGACTACCAATCATCGCCTGTACTTCGCCGGTTTCCGGGTTGCTCACCAGCATGGCCGCCTCAACCTGCTCCACGCCCTTGCGCCCACCAAGACGCTTGAAGGTCTCACTCAGCGCGGCCTCGGCCTTGACCTGCAGGATCGGATCGAAGCTGGTGAAAATGCGCAGCCCCTCTTCGGTCAGGTCTTCCTCACGGTAATCCTGACGCAGCTGGCGCTTGACCAGATCAAGGAACGCCGGGAAAGAACTGTCGGCCAGACTGCCGCGCTGGGTAATGGCCAGCGGCTGCGCTTTGGCCTGCGCCGCCTGCTCCACCGTCACCACGCCCTGCTCAACCAGCAGATCGATCACCAGATTGCGGCGCGCCAGCGCGCGCTCGGGATTGCGGCGCGGATTGTAGTAGGTCGGCCCCTTGACCATCCCCACCAGCAGCGCCACCTGATGCAGCTTCAACTCGGACAGCGGCTGACTGAAGAAGTACTGACTGGCCAGACCGAAGCCATGCACCGCACGCTGGCCATCCTGCCCGAGGAACACCTCGTTCAGGTACGCCTCCAGAATGGCCTGCTTGTCGTAGTGCAGCTCCAGCAGCACGGCCATCATGGCCTCGGTCAACTTGCGCTGCAGGCTGCGCTCACCGGTCAGATAGAAATTCTTCACCAGCTGCTGGGTCAGGGTGCTTCCGCCCTGACGCAGCTGGCCTGCCGAGGCATTGACCCAGACCGCACGGGCAATCGACTTGAGCGAAACGCCGTGGTGATTCCAGAATTCACGATCCTCGACCGCCACCAGGGTTTCCACCAGGTAGGGCGGTACCTGGTCAAGTTTGATCAGCACACGGTCTTCATGATGCGCGGGATACAGCCCGCCGATCAGCATCGGTTCAAGACGGGCCACGGCCAGTGCCGCGCCATTGGCCTGGCTCAAGCCGGCGACATAGCTGCCGGAGAAACGCACCCGAATGCGCTGCGCCGGCTCCAGTCCTTCATAAAACTGGAAGCCCCGGCTGTGCAGCTCCACCGTATTGCCGTTAACCGAAACTGCCCCGGGGCCATTGCTGACACTTTCGCGGCGATAGCCCAGGGCCGCCAGCTCGGCCAGGAAGTCCTCGCGCGTAAGCTTCTGCCCGACGAACAGCTCCAGCGGCCGCGCATAGACCTTGGCCGGCACCGTCCAGCGCTTGCCGGAGAATTTCTCCTGCACCACGGCATCCAGGTACACGGCAAAGCCTGCCAGCACCACCAGGCCGACCAGGCTCAGCTTGAGCAGCAGCCCCAGCCAGGGCCGCGCTGACGAGCGCGCCTTGCTACGGGAACGAGAAGAACGTGGGGAGCGAGATCGAGTCATGGGCGGCGATTATACGTACTTTATCCACAACCAACAGGCGCCCTCCGGCGGTTTGCAGAGTGCCGCACAGCAGCCATAATGCGCGTCCCGCATGCCCGCCGCACAAGGATCCACCGTGAGCCAAGCCCTGATCAACGCCCTGCAGAACCCCAGCCTCTACCCGCACCCGGTGGAGTCGTTTCAGGTCATCGAAACCCATATCTCCTGGGTCATCCTCACCGGTCCTTATGCCTACAAGATCAAGAAGCCGGTCAACTTCGGCTTCCTCGACTTCAGCAGCCTTTCGGCTCGGGAGCATTTCTGCCGCCAAGAGCTGCTGCTCAACCAGCGCCTGACCGAAGGCCTGTACCTGGAAGTGCTGCCTATTTATGGCAGCGACGAACGGCCTGCTTTCAATGGCGGTGACGCACCAATCGAATACGCCCTGAAAATGCGCCAGTTCCCCCAGAGCCAGTTGCTCAGTGCGGTGCAGGCGCGTGGTGAGCTGACCACCCAGCACATCGACCAGCTCGCCGCACAGATCGCCAATTTCCATGCCCGCGCCCCGCGCGTACCTGTTGAGCACGAACTCGGCAGCCCCGAAGCCGTCATGGCGCCGGTGCGGCAGAACTTCGAGCAGATTCGCGCCATGCTGCCTGACAGCAGCGAACTGCCGCAGCTGCTGGCGCTGGAGGCCTGGGCAGAAAGCACCTTCGAACGCCTGCAACCGCTGCTGGCCGCGCGCAAACCCGAAGGGTTCATCCGCGAATGCCACGGGGACATCCACCTGGGCAACGCCACTCTGCTCGATGGCCAGGTTGTGCTGTTCGACTGCATCGAGTTCAACGAGCCGTTTCGCTTCACCGACGTCTATGCCGACATTGCCTTCCTCGCCATGGACCTCGAAGACCGCGGCCTGCGCGCTCTCTCCAGCCGCCTGATCAGCCAGTATCTGGAGCATACCGGCGACTATGCCGGCCTGGAGCTGCTCAATTTCTACAAGGCTTACCGCGCCGTGGTTCGCGCCAAGATTGCCCTGTTCAGCCTGGCACACCAGAGCGACGAAGACGGGCGCCAGGCGACTCTCAGCCAGTACCGCAACTACGCCAACCTGGCGGAAAGCTACTGCGCCATCCCCTCGCCGTTCCTCGCCATCACCTGCGGCGTATCCGCGGTAGGCAAAAGCCATGTAGCCCAACGTCTGGTAGACGAACTGGGCGCCATCCGCCTGCGCTCGGATATCGAACGCAAGCGCCTGCTCGGCCAGCCAGCCAGTGAGCAAGCGCTCAATGACGGTATCTACAGCAGCGAAGCCAGCGTCGCCACCTACCAGCACCTGCACCAACTGGCCAGCGTTACACTGCATGCGGGCTTTGCCGTCGTCATCGATGCGACCTACCTCAAGCACAGCCAGCGTCAGGCCGCGGCCGCCGTCGCAGAACAGGCTGGCGCGCCCTTCCTGATTCTCGACTGCCAGGCCCCCGACGCGATCATCAGCCAGTGGCTGGCGCAGCGCCAGCAGGCCGGCGGCGACCCTTCGGATGCAACCTTGGAGGTCATCGCAGAGCAGAAGGCCAAGCGTGAAGCCCTGCAAAACGAGGAAAAAGCCTGCGCACTGAGCATTGCCACCGACCAGCCTGCCAGCGTTGAAAGCCTGATCCAGCGCCTGCGCCAGCATCTGCCGGCCCACTGAGGCAGCCCTCCCAGCTGTTGCCTATACTCCCGATGAGACCTCATCGGGAGTAGCTTCATGACCCAGCCGCAACAACTCAGCTCGCCGCTGTACAAGCTTCTGCGCGGCGAACAGACCAGCACCTTCAATCAGCAAAAGCCCGCCAGCGGCATGATTGATCTCGTAGGTGGAGATTTTCGTGGCCTGGATCTGCGCGGCCTGGATGCCAGCCGCCTGGATCTGAACAATGCCTATTTCCGCGGCGCCGACCTGCGCGGCATCGACTTCCGTGAAGCCAACCTGGAAGGGGCGAGCATCGCCCATGCGCAGATTTCAGGTGCCTACTTCCCGGTTGAACTGGAAGCCAGTGAAGTACTGATGTCCATGCAGTTCGGCACCCGCATGCGCTACCGCCGCCAGCCCTGACGACACCGGCAAAAGCCCCCAGCCCCGCTACACTGGATCAGAGCTTGGCGCATCAGCCCGCACGGAGGCCGGATGAACGACGAACTGCTGCAACTGAAGAACCTGGGCAAGACCTCTTCGCAATGGCTGCATGCCGTGGGCATTCACAGCGAATCGGATCTGCGCCGCATGGGCTCGGTAGATGCCTACCGTGCCGTCAAGGCACGCGGCTTTCGTGCATCCAAAGTCCTGCTATATGCCATTGAAGGCGCTTTGCTGGATATCCACTGGAATGAACTGCCACCGCAACACAAGGCAGTGCTGAACAACCAGCTGCAGAACATCCCGCACAACAAGAGCTAGCTCACAAGACCAACGGGGTGGGATTTACCGCAAACATCCTGCATCTTATTGTGTACACGTTTGGACGATCCGCATTAAGCCCGCTCAAGGAACGCACCATGTATCTACTCGGGGAACAACCGGCCTACGCCGACCAGCTGATTTCGCGCCTGCAGAGCATTCCCGGTCAGCTACTGGAAGGTCTGGAACCTGCCGGCGAGCCGCTGCTCCTCGAAAGCGTGGATGATCTCAACGCGCAACTGCCCGCCAATCAGCTGTTCATCATTGCCGATGGCTTGCTGCACGCCTACGTTGAAGGACGCCCGCTGTTCTACCTGCAGGAAGGCGATCTGCTGGGCCTGCGCCAGGGCATCGACCTCCCCTCCTGTAACTACAGCAGCGACGAGCCGCTGACGCTGATTCCCTACTCGCGCAGCGCCGTGTTCCAGCACATCTACAGCAGCGAAGCGCGCCAGGAACAGTTCATCCAGTACCTGATCGGCCAGACTGCCCTGCTGTCCGACGCCCTGGCTCGCCTCAAACAGCCGGAAATCCGTCCGGCCACCGGCTTCCAGCACTTTACCGCCGGCGAAGAACTGATCCACCAGGGTGATGATGCCGACCACGTGTTCATCATTATCGAAGGCCACGCCGAAGCCTTTGTCGACGGGCACAAGGTCGGCGATGTACAGAAGGACGAGATTTTCGGCGCCATGGCCGTCTTCACCCGCGAGAAGCGCAGTGCCACGGTCATCGCCAGCGAAGCCTGCACCGTGATGGTGATTCCCAAGGACCAGTTCCTAAGCCTGATGCAAAGCAACCCGCGCATCTCTCACAGTCTGATCGAGAGCATGGCCCGGCGCATTGACCTGCTTAACAAGGAAGTTACTCAGCTGCGCCTGAAAGCCGTCGAGTGAATGCCACACACCTCGAATAAAGCCCGCCACCCGGCGGGTTTTTTCTGCACCAAACAAATGCGTCGATCACCCGGTTGACATGCAAATGATAATTTATACTATTTAAACCAGCTGATCGCGAGACCAGCCGATAAGCTGGGAGACCAGGCAGTGGACTCTTCAGGTTATCTCCTCATCAGGCTAATCACGGTTATTGACCCGGCTCTTGCCGGGTCTTTTTTTGCCCATGAAAAAAGCCGCGCGGTCTGCACCGGGCGGCTTCTTCAAAACAACGGGATCAACCGGCGCGGCGCAACATCCACAACCCGGCCAGCGCACAGATACCGGCCGGCACCAGCACCGCCAGCAGCGGCGAGAAGCCAAATACCAGACTGGAAGGCCCCAGCAAGTCCTGGGCAATGCGGAACACAAAGCCCACCAGCACACCGCTGAAGACGCGCTGCCCCAGGGTCACCGAGCGCAGCGGACCGAAGATGAAGGAAATCGCCATCAGCACCAGCGCGGCGGTCACCACCGGCTGCAGCACCTTGGTCCAGAACGCCAGCCAGTAACGGGCATTGGCCAGTCCCTGCTCACCCAGGTAGCGCGCGTAATTCCACAGACCGGTAATCGACAGGGCTTCCGGCTCCATCACCACGGTGCCCAGCACCTGCGGCGACAGTTCGACCTGCCACTGCTCGACCAGACTGCC
>CALMID010000056.1 GCA_937863915.1 uncultured Pseudomonas sp. | reverse complement strand
GCGGTACAGCAGCAGGTGGTAGCAGCCAAGGCAGATCAGCCAGCAGAACAGGGCGGTCCACAGGTTGTGCGAGAGAAAATGCGCGCCCTGGATCATGCGTGACAGGGAGAACACTCCGCCCAGCAGCAGGGCGCTGACCAGAGCCGCACGGGCGCGGCGTGGCTGGCGGTCGCGCCAGACGAAGAAGAAGGCAAACAGAGTAAACCCGGCGGCGGCATGACCGCCCGGCCAGCAGCGGCCACCTTTCTCGACTGCCGGAGCACGTGGGCCGAGCAACTCGCTGAACTGCTCCACGCCGCCGAACTCGCTGAGACTCCATGGGCAGTGCATGCGCGTCAGGGTCTTCAGCGGGTTGACGAAGCTGGTGGACAGGGCCATGGCCAGCACCAGATAACCCAGTCGGCGGCGCCAGGGGGTTAGCCGTTGCAGGCACAGGCTGCCAATAAAACCGGCAATGACCAGCACGCCGAGGACTATTACCAACTGTTTGGCCCGGTCATGCAGCCAGTCCTCGATAAAGGCGCTGTGGCGGCCGATAAAGCCATCACCCGGCACGTAGAACAGTTCGGCCAGGGCAAAATCCAGCCGGGTGAAGGCCGGCAATAGCATCAGCAGCCCCAGGCCGATGGGGAGGCCGAGAAACAGCCAGCGGTTATACGGCCGGCTGGTCGCGCTGCAGGGCTGGCTCATGAGCGTGCCTTGGTGCACTGAGGCTGGGAGCCCTGGCAGTGCTGGGTCACGCGCTGATCCGGCTGGCTACCCTGCCAGCCGAGCAGATGCTGGCGAAAGGCATGGCTGGCGGCCTGGAAGTAGCCGATGTCGCGTTGCAGCAGCGGGTCGCTGCGGTCCACGCGCCGTTCGATGCTTTGCCCCAGGGCATCATCGTGGCGGCGCATGCCCTGGCGCGGACTGAGGATGGCCAGGTCCTTGCCGTCAAACAGCCCGAGGTGCTGGTAGTTGCCGATCAGCACGCGCGCCGGCAGCTGATTGGCCTGCAGCAGGTTGCGGCCGTAGAAGGTTGAGACGTAGTCCTGATTGAGCAGGCCGAGCAGTGTCGGCGCCAGGTCGATCTGGCTGGCCAGCTGGGCGTCCTCGCGTGCGGCGATCTGCTGCGGCGCGTAGATGAACAGCGGGATGTGGTAGTTGGCCACCGGCAGGTCCTCGCTCCCCGCACTGCCGGCACAGTGGTCGGCGACGAAGACGAACAGCGTGTCGTTGAACCAGGGCTTCTGCCTGGCCTTGGCGAGGAAGTCGCCGATGGCCCAGTCGGTGTATTTCACCGCGCCTTCGCGGCCGTCGCCCGAGGCGATGTCGATCCGTCCTTCCGGGTAGGTATAGGGCCGGTGGTTGGAGGTCGTCATCAACTGCAGCAGAAAGGGCTTGCCGGCGGCATGGTCGGCATCCGCCAGTTTCAGCGTCTGGTTGTACAGGTCCTCGTCGGCCATGCCCCAGGCATTCTGGAAGTGGATGTCCGACTCCTCGACGCTGCTCTGGTCGACGACCCGGTAGCCGTTGCCGCCAAAGAAGGCGCCCATGTTGTCGAAGTAGCTGCGTCCACCGTAGACGAACACGCTGTCGTAGCCTTTGGCGCTGAGCTGCTGGCCGAGGCTGGCATAGCCGCTTTCCCGGCCGATGCGCTTGACGATGGAGCGCCCGGGCGTTGGCGGGATGGCCAGGGTGATGGCTTCCAGCCCCCGGTCGGTGCGGGTGCCGGTGGCATAGACGTTGGTGAAGGCCAGGCTTTCGCGGCGCAGCCGATCTAGGTTGGGCGTCAGGCCGCGGGTATCGCCAAAGCTGCCGAGGTACTTGGCCGAGAGGCTTTCGATGGTGACCAGAACGATATTCAGCGGGCGCGGCTGACCGGGATTGTCGATCTCTCGGCGGATATCCAGCGGGTCAGTGCTGAGGAAACGGGTGCCTGGTTCGGCCAGTTCGGCACGCAGCTGGCGGCCAGCGGCCTCTGCCGGCAGGCTGCTGTAGAACTGATCGTAATCCAGCTCGTTGTTACGGAAGGCGGCGAAGAACTGGTAGGGGCCGTTGCTCGCCAGTTCATGCTGGTAGGTATTGCCGCCCTGGCCGCGGGGCGAGTCCTGATCCAACAGCAGCAGGGCAGCTGTCGCCATTCCGGCCAGCAGGGCGATACTGCCCAGGCGTGCGCTACGCGATGCTGCAGGCGCCTGCAGGATGGTCTGCAGCGGTTTGCGCAGACTCCAGGTCAGGGCTGCACTGAGCAGAGCCAGCAGGGTCAGCAGGCTGCCCACCGGATAGGATTCGCGAATGTTCTGGATCACTTCATCCGAGTAGACCAGGTAGTCCACGGCGATGAAGTTGAAGCGTACGCCGAACTCATCCCAGAACAGCCACTCGGCCACGGCGCTGAACAGCATGACGAAGATCGTGGCGCCGAGCAGGCCCTGCAGCCACAGCTGGTGCCCGCGCCGTTGCCACAGGCGGGGCGGACACAGCGCCAGATACAGCCCCAGCGGCAGCAGTGCATAGCTGAGGAAGGCCACGTCATAGAGCAGGCCGATGCCGAACAGGCGCAGAACATCGCCGGCACCGGCGTTGGCCTCTGGCCAGTGGGTGAGCAGCAACAGACAGCGACTCAAGAAGAAAACCGTCAGCCACAGACCGCCGGTGAGCAGCAGGTAACGGGCAGGGGCGTTGCGCAGGGCTAGCATGATCAATTCCGCAATCGGTGAAGATGGCGAAATTGTCCGAGACCGGACGTCGGTTACTCGTGAAGAAAGTGTGGAAAAAACGTCAAAGCGTCGATTTTTCTGCACGTTCTGGAGGGCGGAAACAGACAACCCGGCCGGAGCCGGGTTGTCGGGTGTTGCGGGCGAGGATCAGGCGCGGGCGGCGCTGATCACTTCGATGTAGGGCTCTGCCTGGCGCTGATCCTGGATCAGCGCGACGAAGTCTTCGCCTTTGGCGTTGCGGGCATTCAGATCATAGCCGGCCGCTTTGAAGAAACCGAGGAAGCGCTCGAAGTCGTCGACGCGCAGGCCACGGTAGGCCTTGATCAGTTTGTGCAGGGAAGGCGGCGTGTCGTCGGCCGGTTCGACGGTCAGAAACAGCTGGATCGCCTCGTCACTGATCTCTTCGCCGATGACCTGCTTCTTGTCTTTACGCATTGCCCATTTCTCCACGGCTGGCACGTTTTGGCCGCGCACTTTACCACGACCAAGGTCTTAGACGGCAGCCTGCCCGCGCCGGGACTCTTATACTGCAGTCAGGGCCAAGGAGAGTGATGTGAGCAAGCTGCGTGTTGTGAACAGGTTGCGGGCCGGGAGCATGCTGCCGCCGCTGTTTTCCGCCTGGCGCCAGGCCTGGCGTGCCGGTTACTCCCTGCGTCATCTGCGTGGCGACCTGACGGCCGGGCTGACCGTGGGCATCATCGCCATTCCGCTGGCCATGGCGCTGGCGATTGCCGTCGGTGTGCCGCCGCAGCATGGGCTGTATACCGTGCTGGTGGCGGCACCACTGATCGCCCTGTGCGGCGGCTCGCGCTTCAATGTCAGCGGCCCCACTGCGGCCTTTGTCGTCATCCTCCTGCCGATTACCCAGCAGCACGGCATTGGCGGGTTGCTGCTGTGCAGCATGCTGGCCGGGGTGATTCTGATTGTCCTCGGCTGGGCGCGGGCCGGGAGGCTGATCGAGTTCATTCCCTATCCGGTGACGCTGGGCTTTACCGCCGGTATCGGCGTGGTCATCGCCATCCTGCAGATCAAGGATTTCTTCGGCCTCAGCGTGCCGGCCAACTCGGCCCATGTGCTGGGCCAGCTGGAGCTGTTGTGGCAGGCCCTGCCAAGCCTGCAGCCGGGCGATAGCCTGGTGGCGGTGGCCACGCTGGCGGTTCTGTTGATGTGGCCGCGCTTGGTGCCTAAGGTGCCGGGCCATCTGGTGGCGCTGCTGGTGGGCTGCCTGCTGGGGCTGTGGCTGGACCGCCTTGGGCTGCCGGTGGCGACCCTGGGCGAGCGCTTCAGCTACAGCCTGGACGGAGAGCATCTGCCGGGCATTCCGCCGTTCCTGCCGGCCTTTGCCTGGCCCTGGCAGCTGGCCAATGCCCAGGGGCAACCGATCGGTCTGTCGTTTGAGCTGGTGCGCCAGTTGCTGCCCTCTGCCCTGGCGATTGCCATGCTCGGCGCGATTGAATCGCTGCTCTGCGCGGTGGTCGCCGATGGCATGGCCGACAGCAAGCATGATCCCAATGCCGAGCTGGTCGGGCAGGGCGTCGGCAATCTGCTGGCGCCTCTGCTCGGCGGCATTACCGCCACGG
>CALMID010000055.1 GCA_937863915.1 uncultured Pseudomonas sp. | reverse complement strand
GTTGGTCACCACGGCGATGTTGTAGCGCTCGCGCAGGGCCAGGCAGAGGGCCAGGGTCAGGGCGGTCTTGCCGGAGCCGACCGGGCCGCCGATGCCGACCCGCAGAGGTTGACTGTGCATGTTGAGGTTCCTTGTCATGAGCGGAAGAGCCGCGAGTACTGGCGCTCATGCGCCATGCTCGCCAGGGCCAGGCCGAATGCGGCACTGCCCCAGTGTTCGGTGGGATGCTGGCTGGCCAGCTGTTGTGCCTGCTGCAACGTGGGCAGCAGGTCGGAGGTCAGACGCTGGGCCGCCTGCTGGCCCAGTGGCAGGCTCTTCATCAGCACGGCGAGCTGGTTTTCCAGCCAGCCCCACAGCCAGGCGGCCAGGGCATCCGCCGGACTGATCCGCCAGGCCCGGGCGGCCAGTGCCCAGGCCGGTGCCAATCCGGGTTCGGGCCGTGTTGCCAGAAAGCCGCGGGCGCTCTGGTCCAGTTCGGGCAAGCCGTCGAGCAGTTGCTTGAGCGAGTAGCCCATCTGCCGGCTTTCCTGGGCCAGCTCGCGGGTTTCACGGCTGGCCTGGTGTTCGGCGGCGAGGCTGGCCAGGCGTGCCCAGTCCTCATCGGCAGCGGCCTGGCAGTGGGCCAGCAGCAGCGGGGCTTCAAAGCGGGCCAGGTTGAGCAGCAACTGATCCTCAAGCCAGCGCCGGGCAGTGCCGGCGTCATGCACCAGCCCCAGGTCGATCGCCAGTTCCAACCCCTGGGAGTAGCTGTAGCCGCCAATCGGCAGCTGCGGGCTGGCCAGGCGCAGCAGTTGCCAGGCCGGGTTCACAGGCGCACGCCAAACTGGTGCAGGCGCGGCGCGTAATTGAACTCGGCCTCGCCGGCGTGGGAGTGGTGATGACCGCCGCCATAGGCGCCCTGTTCCGGCTGGAACGGCGCTTCGATCAGCTCGACCTGCGCGCCCAGCTGTTCGAGCATGGCCTGCAGTACATAGTCCTGCGGCAGGCGCAGCCAACCATCACCCAGTTGCAGGGCCACATGGCGATTGCCCAGATGGTAGGCCGCGCGCATCAGCTCGAAGCTGTTGGCACAGGTCACATGCATCAGCGCCTCCGGGCTGGCGATGACGCGCACCACGCGGCCGTCGGCGGCCTGCAGGCAGTCGCCGTCAGCCAGGGCCGGCTGGCCGCGTTCGAGGAACAGACCGGTTTCTTCGCCGGCGGTGCTGAAGCAGCGCAGGCGACTTTTGCTGCGCGCCTCGAAACTGAGCAGCAATTCGGCGTCCCAGTCGGGCTGGGCGGGGATGCGTTGATGGATGACCAGCATGAAAATCCTTGCTCGCAAGCGGTAATGGCTTGTCTGAGCAAGAGCCTTGCCAAATGCCCCGTCGCGTGGGGCATAGGGCGTTGCTGAGGGGTATAGTCTGTTGGTGCGCGATATTGGTGCGCAATTTTTGCCGCGCCCCGTTTGGGGGCTTCTCTGGCTCGCTCTAGTCGGGCTGCTAATATCACCTGACGCGATGGTGGTGGAGGCCCCTATGGTGCCGAGGTTACGGGTACTTGGATTGGCGTTGACGTTACTGCTGCCAAACGGCAAAGCGTTGTTTGCGGCCGATTGCGTCGGGGTCATTCCCGGTGGCGGCAGTTCCGCCTACTGGAATCTGGTGCGTGATGGTGCCTTCCAAGCCGGCTACGAGAACGGTATTGAGGTCTATTACCGGGGGCCAGAGCGGGAAGGCGACAGCGAGGCGCAGTTGCGGGTGATCGATATAGTCGTCGAGCGAGGCTGCAAGGCGCTGGTAATTGCGCCGGCCGGAAAGGAAATTGGCGAGCGTGTGGCGCAGCTGAAACAACAAGGCATTCTCAGCCTGTATATCGATCGCGATATGGGAGGGGATGTACTTTCGGTAATAGCTACCGACAACTTCAAGGCAGGCCAGCAGGCTGCCGAGCACATGGCGCGTCTGCTCGGTGTTGGCGGGCGCGTGCTGATGCTGCGCCTCTCTCCGGATGTCGTGTCCACTATGGCTCGTGAAGATGGCTTTATACAGGCCGCTCGTGCGGCCGGCCTTACGGTGGACTATGAGGGCTTTACCGGCGCGAACCCTCCGCGAGTGATCGAGCAGCTAAAACGCTCGACAGACTATGAGGGTTTTTTTACCGCCAATGCGCTGACCACCACGGTGACCTATACCTCGTTGAAACGCCTGGGTAGCGCCGGGCGAAAGGTGCATGTCGGCTTTGACAGCAGTGAATTGCTGGTCGGAGCGTTGCAACGTGGAGAGATCAAGGCGCTGGTGCTGCAGCAGGCGCAGCAGATGGGCCACGAGGGCGTTGTTCAGGCGGCGCAGGCGCTGCGCGGAAAACTGCCACCACGTGAACCGCGCTTACAGAGTTTGCCGGTTCGCATTGCCACGCAGGAGAACCTGCAACAGGCGGAGATCCTCCGGTTGCTGGGTTATCCGTTGCCCCAATAGGACTCTGCGTTCAGTCCTCTGCCTGCTGGCGCCGCAGGCGCCACTGGCCCAGCTCGAAACTCAGCACCACGACAATCGCCAGGGCAAAGGGCAGCAGCAGGTAGAAGCCACGGAACACGATCAGGGCTGCCAGTACGTCGACCGTGGGCACTTCCGGCATGGCGCTGATGAAGGTCACTTCCAGCACGCCGAGACCGCCAGGCGCGTGGGATAGCAGGGCCAGGGAGAAGGAGGCGAGGAACACCCCGAGCACCACGAGAAAGCCCGGGTGGTTGGCTTCGGGCAGGGCGAAGTAGATGATCGCCGCCGCGCACACCAGCTCCAGCGGGCCGGCCAGCAGTTGGCGGGCGACGATGCCAAGACGGGGGTAATCGACGTGCAGCTTGCCCCAGGTCCAGGGTTTGAACTGGCGCCAGGAGCCGAGCACATAGAGGGTCACCAGGCTCAGCAGCAGGCTGCCGATGGCCACCGAGACCCAGGGCGTGATGTCGGCCACGCGCTTGATCAGGTCGGGCTGGCCGACCAGCACCACGCCGCCGGCCAGCAGGGTGCCGAGGACGAAGGTGAAGGAGCAGAAGACGATGAGGATGCCGATTTCCTGCGGCGTCAGGTCCTTGCTGCGGTAGGCGCGATAACGCACCAGTGCGCCGGAAAACACCGAGGCGCCGATGTTGTGGGCCAGGGCGTAGGTGGTGAAGGAGCACAGGGTGATGAACCACCAGGAAATCTTCTTGCCCAGGTGGGCGATGGCGATGCGGTCGTACCAGGCCAGTGCCGTATAGGCGCCCAGCGTCGCACCGGCTGCCATCAGCCAGTTGCTGAAGGGAATCGCACGCAGGCTGTCGGCCAGTTCGGCCAGCGAGATGGTGCGAATTTCCTTGTAGAGCAGATAGCAGGACAGCACCACCGCCAGCAGGCCGATGACGGTCCAGGCCAGATCGCTCTTTCTAACCATGGGGTAATCCTTGAAACACACGCCGGCGCTGAATTGCCGGTCGGGGCATGCCACAGGCTGAACCTCTTCTGAGGTTAGCAGCGGCGCGATCAACGGCGCGCAGTATCGGCGACGCGCCGGAGATACACAATATAAGCCGGCCGCTCATGCGTGGGCGCTTGATCCTGATCAGCACTCTGCATGCCTTTGCCGCTGTCGGCAGGCGCTGTACTTGGCCTATGCTTGGCCCTTGGATCGAGGAATCGTGACGATGGGCAAAGGCTGGCATCTGCTGTTGCTGAGTACCGTGCTGTGCTGGGGCCTGCCCGGCATGGCGGCGCCCCTGCGGTTGCTCACCGAGGATGCCCCGCCGATGAGTTTCCTGCGTGAGGGACGGGTCGAGGGCATGTCCGCCGAGGTGGTGCGTGAGCTGGCCCGGCGCCTGGGTGACGAGATCAAGATCGAGCTGGTGCCCTGGACCCGTGCCTACCTGCTGGCTCAGCATCAGGCCGATACCGCGGTGTTCTCCACCGTGCGTACGCCAGAGCGGGAAACCCTGTTCCGCTGGGTCGGGCCGCTGGTGCGCGGACAGACCCGCTTCTACTCGCTGAAGACGAGCAATCTGCAGGTTCGCGACCTGCAGGAGGCGACGCGTGCCGGTTGGATCGCGGTGCCGCGCGAGTGGTACACCTACCAGACCCTCAAGGCCCATGGCCTGAGCAATGTTTACGGCACCAGCGGTTCGCGGCAGATGATCAACCTGCTCAAGCATGGCCGGGCCAGTCTGATCGCCACCGAGGACATCACTCTGGCTCAGGAACTGGCGGCCGGCGGCCTCCCCCTCGATCAGGTGCAGGCCCACTACAGCCTCATGAGCTCCGATTACTACATCGCCTTCTCTCCGCAAACCGACCCCGAGCGCGTAAGGCGCTGGCAGGCCATGCTGGAGACGATGCGGGCCGATGGCTCGCTCCAGCGCATCGTGCATCGCTGGTTGCCAGGCCTGACGCTACCCTGAGGCTCGCTTTGGCCATTGCCTGCTAATCTGCAGGAGTGCTTGGCGATCCCGGGTGGCTTATGTGGCAGCGCGTCGTGTTGTCCCTCTTGTTACTGTTCTGTCTGCCGCTGCGGGCGGCCGATCTGTTGCTGTATACCGAGGAGGGGCCGCCGCTCAACTTCACCCGTGACGGCCAGCTCACGGGCTATGCCGTGGAGGTGGTGCAGGAAATCCAGCGGCGCAGTGGCGATCAGCTGCGCATCGAGGTGGTGCCGTGGAGCCGCGGTTATGCCCTGGCCCGCGAGCAGGCCAATGTCGGTCTGTTCTCCATGGCGCGCATCGCCGAGCGCGAGGGGCTGTTCCAGTGGGTCGGGCCGATCATGATCACGCAGAACCGCGTCTATACCCGCAAGGGCAGCAACTTGAAAATCACCTCGCTGGAGCAGGCCAAGGGCTTGCGCATCGCATTGCCGCGCC
>CALMID010000054.1 GCA_937863915.1 uncultured Pseudomonas sp. | reverse complement strand
TTGAACTGTTCAAGGTAGCGGGCATGGATGGTTTCCGAGAGCTGGAAGGTCGGGTCGGCAGCCGAGAGCATCGGAGACGGATGCGCGCTCAGCAGGTGCAGATCAGCCTTGGCCACGCGAGCGATCTCGGCGGCGTTGGCGACGATGCTGGTATTCAGGGTGCGGTGCTTGGCATCGCTGTTGCCCACGTCGATGGCAGCCAGGATGGTGCCTTCGGTCCACGGTGTATCGGTCTTCACGATCAGCACCGGGCAGGGGGTGTAGCGCAGGATTTTCCAGTCATCCGGCGTGAGGATGGCTTTTTTCAGCGGGTTTTCCGGTACGTGCTGCTTGATCACCAGGCCGCAGGCTTCTTCCTGCTGGGCGGCGATGATGGTCTCGTGCAGCGTGTTGAGGCACAGCTGCTGGGTGGTAACGGTGTAGCCCTCGGCCTGCAGGCTCTTCTGCAGGTCGGCCAGATAAGCAGAGTGGTCATGCTTCTTGTCGCAGATCAGCAGATGCAGGTGCGACTGGGTAACGCCAGCGATCAGCTTGGCGCGCTTGAGGGCCAGGCCTTCGGGCTGGCTGAGATCAAGAACTACCAGAATGCTGCGGATGGCTTGCATGTGTTTCTCCCTGAAAGGTGTGACTTTTTAGATGTAGCCACTTTAGTTGTACGTGTCAGAACTGTCGTTGACGTATATCAAACCGCACTGGCCCTGTGCGTGCGGCTTCGTATAATGCGCCGCCTTTATGACTCTAGCCAGTCATCATCGCCTCGCTGCAGGGGCGGCTGATAACGGCGGATTTGCTTGCTGAATGAACGGCCAAAAGCCTGGGGGAATACGCATGCTGCCAGAAATCCACGACTTCCTCGGCTGCCGCACGCCCGACGCATGGGTTCAGGCAGCCGTTCAGCAACAGGAGGTGATGCTGCTCGATCACAAGAACTGCGAGTTCAAGGCCGCATCAACCGCGTTGAGCCTGATTGCCAAGTACGGTCAGCATCTGGACCTGATCAACTACATGTCCCGCCTGGCCCGTGAGGAGCTGGTGCATCACGAGCAGGTGCTGCGGATTCTGAAGAAGCGCAAGATTGGTTTGCGCCCGATTTCGGCCAGTCGATATGCCTCAGGCCTGAGGGCGATCGTGCGTACGCATGAGCCGCACAAACTCGTGGATACGTTGGTGGTGGGTGCCTTTATCGAGGCGCGTTCCTGTGAGCGGTTTGAGGCTGTCGTGCCGCATCTGGACGAGGAACTGAGCCGGTTCTACTTCGGCCTGCTGAAGTCGGAGGCGCGACACTTCCAGAACTACCTGCGCTTTGCCTATCAGTATGGCGAGGCGGCTGATGTGGAGCGCAGCATTGCCAAGGTCAGGGTGGCCGAACAGGTATTGATTGAGACCCCTGATCCGGAGTTTCGTTTCCACTCCGGTGTGCCCCTGCTGGCAGCCTGAGATGCCCAATAAAAAAGCGCCGGTAGGCGCTTTTTTATTGGCTGAAGAATTTTACTCCTTCACTTTCAGGTCCAGCGCCAGATCGCGTGCGGCCTTGGTGGCCAGTACGCCCATCAGCTGACCGATTTCGTCCTGGCGGCTGCTGGCATTGCCGTTGCCGGCGCCCATCATCACGCTCGGCACCGGAGCCTGGGAGGCGGCATCGGCCCAGACCTTGTTGATCTGTACCAGGGCGTCGAGTTTGGGCTGCAGGGCGCCGTCCGCCTCGATCACGGCCTTGCGCGCATAGGCTTCGGCGTCGGCGGTGATCTTGGTGGCCTGGCGGTGATGCTGGCCTTGTCGCGCAGCAGTTCGGCGGTCTGTTTCTCGATCTCGGCGCGGCCTTTCTCGCGCTCGGCATTGATGATTGCCAGTTGCTTCTCGGTTTCCGCCTGGGTGGTGCGTTCGATCTGGTCGCGCAGGGTTTCCTGGCGACGGGCTTCCACTTCCTTCTCTCCGCGGGCGGTGACCAGCAGTTTCTCTTCTTCTTCCTTCAGGCGGTTCTGCCGGGCCACGGCCAGCTCGGCCAGGGCTTGCTGAACCTTGACCATGCGCTGCTTGTACTGCGGGTTGGGGTCGACGTTGGTGATGCGCGCCTCGACCACTTCCACCCCGTACTTGCGGAACTGCTGCTGCTTGCGCACCGGGATGCCCTTGTTGTCCATGACCTTCTCGGTGACGAACTGGCTGGCGTTGTTGTCGCCGAAGCTGCCCTGCTCGGTGCCGGCTTGGAGGATGGCGGTCTGGCTCGGCTGGTGGCCGCGCGGGCCACGCACTTCGCGGCGTTTGATCAGGTAGAGGCCATCGTTGAGCTGGTTCTCGAACTCGGCCGCGAACTCGCTGCGCGCGCCGGCGTAGAAGTCGTCGGCGCTCATCAGCGAGGCGGTGGCCTGCAGGGTTTCCTTGATGGCCGGCACCAGGGCGGTCTTGATGAAGTTTTCCGGGTTACGGTACTCCTGGGCGATCTTCAGGAACTGGTCGCCGGAGGGCAGGCGGAAGCGCGCCGAGGATTCGACCTTGGCATCGACGTTGCCCAGAAACACGATGGGGAAGGCTTCGATGGTGGCGCCTAGCGAATCGTTGTCGCTGTTGTCGTTGATTTCCAGCGCTTCGGTGAGCACGGACTGCACGCTGAGGGCCTTCTTCCAGGGCGTGGCGCGTCCGAACCACTTGGTGGCGTAGCCGACGTCATCAACGATCTTTTCTTCGCCGAAGATGGTGCGGACGTGGGTGGCAAAGCCGGCTTCGTTGTAGAAGAACACGCCATTGAAGGTGGCGAAGCCTGCGGCGGCTACCAGCAGAGGAGTGCCGACATATTTGAACAGGGAGAGTTTTGAGGGTACGCCGCTGGAGATTTCCATGATCGGTCCTTGACTGCGGGAAAAGTGGGCGAATGCTGCGCAGCGGGCGCTTCGCCGTCAAGTCGGAGAGGGGCGATATGTGCCGTAGCCAGCGAATAGGAGTTAGTCGAGGGCGAAGGGCGCCTGCTGAAAGCCGTTTTCGTCAATCTGCAGGGCCCAGCCGCAGGCGTCCCAGTCGCCGAGCACGATGCGACGTGCGGGCTGGCCGTTGACCCGCAGATCATGTGTGGCCGGGCGATGCGTATGGCCGTGGATCAGGGTGGTTACGCCATGCTGGGCCAGCACCTGCGGAATCAGCTCGGGCGTCACGTCGATGATCTCGGCGGCCTTCATGCGCGTCTGTGCTTTGCTCTCGCTGCGCAGCTTGCGCGCCAGTTTGAAGCGTGTGCTCAGCGGCAGATGGCGGAGGATGAACAGCGTCAGCGGGTGGCGCAGCCAGCGGCGCAGCTTCATATAGGCCAGGTCCTGGGTGCACAGGCTGTCGCCGTGCATCAACAGGACGCGCTGTCCTTCGATGCTGACCAGGC
>CALMID010000053.1 GCA_937863915.1 uncultured Pseudomonas sp. | reverse complement strand
CCGCAGTCTTCGCGGTTGCCGCTTTTCCGTAACCGGCTCGGTTTGGTAAAGCACTACCGCTAGTTGTCCCGTGGTGATGGTCTTGCCGCCGCCTCCGATCAGCTCGACCCCGACCCGGCCGACGTCACTCTGGCGCTTCTTGTTGATGCTGATCACCGGAACCACCACCTCCTGCAGGGTGGCGCCACCATGCACGAAGCGGGTGCCCGAGCCTTTCAAGCGCAGGCGGTTTATGGATTTCGGGATCTGTACCTGAAGGCTGCCGGCCAGCCCCAGTTGATCGGGCTGCCAGGTCTTGAAGCTGCTGTTGTCGCGCAGACCGCGTCCGAGCATAAAGCGGCGGTCGGTGTAGAGGATCTCCGTGCCTTCTGGCTCACTGCTGACGAAGTCGCTGTCTTCCAGCGCATGGTTCTGGTAAATGAACCCATGGTCCGCCGTCACCAGCAGGTTGCTCGCGTTGGCATTGGCCAGCTTCTTGATCACGCGCAACAGCTCGTCCAGCGTGTCTTCCGCAGCGTCGAAGACGCGTTCCTCGGTGTCTCGCGTGTCGCCGGTCTTGTCGATCAGGTTGTGATAGACATAGACGACATCATGGTCGCGGATCAGCGCCCGTGAGTCGTCCTTGCTCATGCTCAGTACGTCCTTCGCCAACACCACCGCAGACGCGCTCACTGCCTGAGCGAGGACCTTTGCGCGGTTGGCCGAACCGGTGGCGCTCCCGCCATCCATCAGGGCCTCGCCGCTTCCATCCTCGGCCAGAGCCAGGGTCGTGTGCGGCAGCAGGGCGGCCATGCCCAACTGGGTGTAGCTCGGCAAACAGGCCAGCGCCGGCACCAGTTCCGCCTCGAAGCGGTCTTCACGGCGGATCAGGCTCTGCAGCTCTTCCCCCACCTCGTAGCGGAACGCGTCCGAGATCAGTACGCAGACCTTGTTCTTGCGCTCCAGATAAGGGCGCACGAAGCGCGCGAAAAACTGGGCCTGGCCAATCACTGGCGCAGCCTCCCAGCGCTGGCAGGCATCCACGAACTGCTGCCAGCGCACATTCAGGCGCGACAGATAGTTGTTGGTGTACAGGTTTTCTACCTGTTGGCTCAGCGCCTGCAGCAGCGAGGCCTGGCCCGACTGCCGTGCATGGTGGATGAACTTGCGGTAACGCTGGTCCAGTCGGAACCACGTCTTCGCATACTTGCGCACCCCGTCCACCAGCGAATCCATCTCGAGCTGCGTCAGTTCGAGCTGCTGGATGAACTGGGCGCCGTGTTCGATGGCGAGATAAACGTCCTTGTA
>CALMID010000052.1 GCA_937863915.1 uncultured Pseudomonas sp. | reverse complement strand
TTGAAATCGGGCTCAGAATGCTCATTTACAGCTCGTAAACTGCGCTTCTTCGCCCAATTTCGCCTTGCCTGACTCTAGCTCGCGAGACTTTGAACAGACTCTAAGTGCTGCTGCGCGCCTTGATCAGGCGCTAAACGCCTTCGCGGCTTCGCCACCAGTCGCAGAATTCGTCCACGGCATCCCACACCTCGGCTTTCGGCTGATAGTCAAGGTATTGCCGCGCCCGGCTGATATCCAGGGAAAAGTCCCGCGCCATCACGTTCACGCCCATGCGAAACAGGCTTGGCTCCGGCTGCCCGGGCAGCAGGCGGCAGGTCCACTCGCTGAGCGTGGCCAGGCCATAGGCCAGCGGATAGGGAACATGGCGGGTCACCGGCGGCAGATCGAAGCGCGCCAGCACATGGTTGACCACCTGCCACAGCGGCATCGGCGCGCCATTGCTGATGTTGTAGGCCTTGCCCAGCGCCTCGCCACCGGCCAGCAGGGCGCTGAACAGGGCATCGTTGAGGTTGTGGATGCTGGTGAAGTCGACACGGTTCTGCCCGTCGCCGATGATCGACAGCCGCCCCTTGCGCTGCATGCGGATCAGTCGCGGGAAGATGCTGGTATCGCCGGCCCCCGTGACGAAGCGCGGGCGCAGCGCCAGCACCTCCAGTCCGTGCTGCTGGGCGGCGAATACATGCTGTTCGGCCAGGTACTTGGTGGCGCCGTAGTGATCGGAGAAACGCTGTGGCAGCTGATCTTCGCGGATCCCCACATGGGACTGACCATCGAAATAGATCGACGGCGAGGACAGATGCACCAGCCGCCGCACGCCCTCGGCCTGGCAGGCGGCCAGCACATTGTCGGTCAGCTGCACATTGCCCTGGTAAAAGCGCTCGTACGGCCCCCAGACGCCCACCGCACCGGCGCAATGCACTACCGCTTCCACCCCGGCGCAGGCACGGCGGGCCAGCTCGGGATCGGCCAGATCACCCGGCACGAACTCCGCGCCCCGCGCGATCAGCCCGGCCACCGCATCAGCCTGACGACCATTGATGCGCACGCTCAGGCCCTGCTCAAGCGCGAACCGGGCAAAACGCCCACCGATAAAACCACTCGCTCCCGTGACCAGAATGCGCATGCTCACTCCCATCTGTTCTTGTTGTGCCCCGCACTGTAAAACAAGCCGCGCTGTCAGCGCAGGCCAAGGCACTGACCCTGTCAACCGCTCGACTCAACCTCGGTGCGGCGACAAACCGATCGTTTTGCGCTAAACCAGCTGCTTCGATCCCCTGCATGGAGCATCAGAACGAATGAGCACGCGCAACTGGCTGATCTATGGCGCCAACGGCTATACCGCCCACCTGCTGGCCGAGGAGGCCGTGCGTCAGGGCCTTACCCCGATTCTCGCCGGCCGCGACCCGGCCGGTGTGCAGGCACTGGCCACCCGGCTCGGCCTCAGCGCCCGGATTTTCGACCTGAACCAGCCGGCGCAGGTTGCCGAGCAACTGGCCGACATCGCCGTCGTCGCCCATTGCGCCGGGCCGTTCTCGGCCACCAGCGCGCCGATGATCGAGGCCTGCCTGGCCAGCAAGACCCACTATGTCGATATCACCGGCGAGATCGGCGTGTTCCAGGCCGCCCAGGCCCGTGACGGGCAAGCGCGGGACGCCGGCATCGTGCTGCTGCCAGGCTCGGGGTTCGACGTCATCCCCACCGACTGCGTGGCTGCCTGCCTGAAAGAGGCCCTGCCCGACGCCACGCACCTGTGCCTGGGGTTCGACACCGGCAGCGGCCTGTCGCCCGGCACGGCCAAGACCAGCGTCGAAGGGCTCAAGCTGGGCGGACAGATTCGCCAGGACAGCCAGATCATCAGCGTGCCGATGGCACATCACGGCCGCGATATCGATTTCGGTCGCGGCCTCAAGCATGCCGCCACCATTCCCTGGGGCGATGTCGCCACGGCGTTCTACTCCACCGGCATCGCCAACATCAGCGTCTACCTGCCTCTGCCGGCGCCCATGGCCTGGCTGCTGCGCCTGCTCGACCCGCTGCGTCCGTTGCTGGGCAAGCCAAGCGTACAGCGCTGGCTCAAGGGGCAGGTCAGCAAGCGCATCAAGGGGCCATCGGCCAGTGCCCGCCAGAACCTGCCCACCTGGGTCTGGGGCGAGGCTCGCAACGCGGCGGGCGTGATCCGTACAGCCCGGCTGACTACCGGCAATGGCTACGACGTCACCGTGCACGGCGTGCTGATGAGCGTGCGGCATCTGCTCGACTACCAGGGCCCCGGCGGCTACTTCACCCCCTCGAAGCTGCTGGGGCCGCGCTGCATCGAGCAGTTGCCGGGCAGCGCCAGCATCGTCATCAACTGATCGGCTGCAGGGTCTGCAGGGCGGCCTGACCGAGATGCCGAGTCAGGCTCGCCAGCAGCTCGCCGCCCTGGCGCCAGTGGTGCCAGTACAGCGGCACATCGAGAAACTGCCCCGGCAGCAGATCGACCAGCTCGCCTCGGGCCAGCTGCGCCTCGACCTGCAGCGCCGGCACCAGCCCCCAGCCAAGGCCGGCACTGGCCAGACGGACAAAGCCCTCGGACGACGGGCACAGGTGGTAGCTGAAACCACCGTGCATCCCCAGCGCGGCCAGATAACGGTGCTGCAACTGGTCATCCGGACCAAAAACGATGGCCGGCACCTCGGCCAGCCTCTCAGCCTGCACACCACTCGGAAAATGCCGGGCAACGAACGCCGGACTGGCCAGCGCCAGATAACGCATGGCCCCCAGCGCGACACTGCGCGCGCCGGCCACCGGACGCTCGGCCGCGCAGACGCAGGCGGCTACTTCACCGGCGCGCATGCGCTTGAGCCCCACCTCCTGATCCTCCACCACCAGCTCCAGCAAGACCTGCTGCTCGGCACAGAAGGCTGCCACCGCCGGCGCCCACCAGGTCGCCAGGCTGTCGGCATTCAGGGCAATGCGCAGCCGCTCCGGCTGGCTGCCACCGGCCAGCGCCGGCACACTCTGCCCGAGATCGCGCTCCAGCCAGCGCACCTGCTGCACATGGTTGAGCAAACGCTGGCCAAGCTCGGTGGCGGCTGGCGGCGTGCTGCGCTGCAGCACCGGCTGACCGACCCTCGCCTCCAGCAGCTTGATGCGCTGGGAGACGGCCGACTGGGACAATCCCAACACCTGTGCCGCCCGCTCGAAGCCACCCTGCTCCACCACCGCGGCCAGCGCAGCCAGCAACTTGTAGTCAAACAAATCAGTTTTCCTTATGAAGCATCAGCATGATTTGTTTTCCTTATACACCTGCTCACCTCAGACTCTCCAGCCATTGCCTCACCCATCCTGGAGACATGCCCATGTGGCAAAGCTATAGCAACGGCCTGCTGGTGGCCTTCGGCCTGATCATGGCCATCGGCGCGCAGAACGCCTTCGTTCTGGCACAGAGCCTGCGCCGTGAACATCATCTGCCGGCCGCCGCCCTCTGCGTGCTGTGCGATGCCGCCCTGATCGCCGCCGGCGTGTTCGGCCTGGCCGCCCTGCTGGCGCAGAGCCCGCTGCTGCTCGGCATCGCCCGCTGGGGTGGGGTGGCCTTCCTGCTCTGGTATGCCTTTCAGGCACTGCGCCGGGCCTTCAGCAACGATGCCCTGCAGGGCAATGCCGACGCCGGGCCGCGCTCGCGCCGGGCCGTGCTGCTGAGTACCCTGGCGGTGACACTGCTCAATCCGCATGTGTACCTGGACACCGTGCTGCTGATCGGCTCGCTGGGCAGCCAGCAGGCCGTACCCGGCGCCTACGCCGCCGGCGCGGCCAGTGCCTCGCTGCTGTGGTTTCTCAGCCTGGCCCTCGGCGCGGCCTGGCTCGCCCCCTGGCTGGCCCGCCCCAGCACCTGGCGGGTGCTGGATATCCTGGTTGCCCTGATGATGCTCAGCGTTGCCGCTCAACTTATCCTCGGCCAGTAGGGGCTGGCCTCAGAAAGCGGGCTGCCACGGGCTTTCCCACACAGTTGCTGCGTGGATATGCCGCACCCGGCGGTGCTATGATCCCGCTCCGCGGCGCGCCGAGCCCAGCTCCACAGCGCCGACCGGCCCGTGAACCGGTCGCTGCCTGCCGCGCCAGCCAAGCCCTGAGGAATAACGGAGAAACACCATGGCCTTCGAATTGCCGCCGCTGCCCTACGAAAAGAACGCCCTCGAGCCGCACATTTCCGCCGAGACCCTGGAATTCCACCACGGCAAGCACCACAACACCTACGTGGTGAACCTGAACAACCTGGTGCCGGGCACCGAGTTCGAAGGCAAGAGCCTGGAAGAGATCGTCAAGACTTCCACCGGCGGTGTGTTCAACAACGCGGCACAGATCTGGAACCACACCTTCTACTGGAACTGCCTGTCGCCGAACGGCGGTGGCCAGCCGACTGGCGCCCTGGCTGACGCGATCAACGCGGCCTTCGGCTCCTTCGACAAGTTCAAGGAAGAGTTCAGCAAAGTCACCATCGGCACCTTCGGTTCCGGCTGGGGCTGGCTGGTGAAGAAGGCCGACGGCTCCCTGGCCCTGGCCAGCACCATCGGCGCCGGCTGCCCGCTGACCAGCGGCGACACCCCGCTGCTGACCTGCGACGTGTGGGAACACGCCTACTACATCGACTATCGCAACCTGCGTCCGAAGTATGTAGAAGCGTTCTGGAATCTGGTGAACTGGGACTTCGTGGCGAAGAACTTCGCTGCCTGAAGCTGACCCTGCGTCATCCCCAAGAGCCCGGCATTTGCCGGGCTCTTGCGTTTCCACCAGATTGCAATCAAAGATCGCGCAGAAAACTTGTCAGCAATTAAGCCCTGCGCTTTGACGAGTTGCCCTTGTTTACCAATACTGCTTGGGTGCAACAACTTCCTGCCGGAACAAGGAACAGCCTTTTGAAGCTGGAACTGAAAAACAGTCTGTCGCTCAAGCTGCTACGCGTCGTACTGCTCTCGGCCCTGGTGGTCGGGATCATCCTCAGCTTCTCGCAGATTGTCTTCGACGCCTACCGCGCCCGCCAGGCCGTGGCCAACGACGCCCAGCGCATTCTCGGCATGTTCCGCGACCCCTCGACCCAGGCCGTTTACAGCCTGGACCGCGAGATGGGCATGCAGGTGATCGAAGGCCTGTTCCAGCACGAGTCGGTGCAACACGCCGCCATCGGCCACCCCAACGAACCCATGCTGGCGGAAAAATCCCGCCCGCTGATGGATAAACCGACCCGCTGGATCACCGACCCGATCCTCGGCAAGGAACAGAGCTTCTCCACCCAACTGGTGGGCAAGGGCCCCTACAGCGAGTACTACGGCGACCTCACCATCGCCCTGGATACCGCGCCCTACGGTGAAGACTTCGTCGCCAACTCCATCGTCATCTTCATCTCCGGCGTGCTGCGCGCCCTGGCCATGGGCCTGGTGCTGTACATGGTCTACCACTGGCTGCTGACGCGGCCACTGAGCAAGATCATCGACCACCTGTCCAACATCAATCCGGACCGTCCCAGCGAACACAAGCTGCCGATGCTCAAGGGCAACGAGAAGAACGAACTGGGGCTGTGGATCAACACCGCCAACCAGTTGCTCGCCTCCATCGAACGCAACACCCACCTGCGCCGCGAGGCGGAAACCAGCCTGCTGCGCATGTCGCAGTACGACTTTCTCACCGGCCTGCCCAACCGCCAGCTGCTGCAGCAGCAACTCGACCAGATACTCGAAGACGCCGGACGCCTGCAACGCCGCGTCGCCGTGCTGTGCGTCGGCCTGGACGACTTCAAGGGCGTCAACGAACAGTTCAGCTACCAGACCGGTGACCAGCTGCTGGTATCCCTGGCCGATCGCCTGCGCAGCCATGGCGGTCGTCTCGGCGCCCTGGCCCGCCTCGGCGGCGACCAGTTCGCCCTGGTGCAGACCGACATCGAGCAACCCTACGAAGCCGCCGAACTGGCGCAGACCATCCTCGACGACCTGGAAGCCCCCTTCCAGCTGGAAAGCCAGGAGGTGCGCCTGCGCGCCACCATCGGCATCACCCTGTTCCCCGAGGATGGCGACCGCACCGAGAACCTGCTGCAGAAAGCCGAGCAGACCATGACCCTGGCCAAGAGCCGCTCGCGCAACCGCTACCAGTTCTTCGTCGCCAGCGTCGACAGCGAGATGCGCCGCCGCCGCGAGCTGGACAAGGACCTGCGCGAAGCTTTGGCGCGCAATGAATTCCATCTGGTCTACCAGCCGCAGATCGACTACCGCAACCAGCAGATCGTCGGCGTTGAAGCCCTGATCCGCTGGCAGCACCCGACCCACGGTTTCATCTCGCCCGACCTGTTCATCCCGCTGGCCGAGCAGAACGGCAGCATCATCACCATCGGTGAATGGGTGCTCGACCAGGCCTGCCGCCAGCTGCGTGAATGGCATGATCAGGGCTTTGCCGAACTGCGCATGGCGGTCAACCTGTCCACCGTGCAACTGCACCACGCGGAGCTGCCGCGGGTGGTCAACAACCTGCTGCAGGTCTATCGCCTGCCGCCACGCAGCCTGGAGCTGGAAGTCACCGAAACCGGCCTGATGGAAGACATCTCCACCGCCGCCCAGCACCTGCTCAGCCTGCGCCGCTCTGGCGCGCTGATCGCGATCGACGACTTCGGTACCGGCTACTCCTCGCTGACGTACCTGAAGAGTCTGCCGCTGGACAAGATCAAGATCGACAAGAGCTTCGTTCAGGACCTGTTCGAAGACGAGGACGATGCCACCATCGTCCGCGCCATCATCCAGCTCGGCCGCAGCCTGGGCATGCAGGTGATCGCCGAAGGCGTGGAAACCGCCGAGCAGGAGGCCTACATCATTGCCCAGGGCTGTGACGAGGGTCAGGGCTACCTGTACAGCAAGCCCCTGCCGCCGCGCGACCTGCTGCAATACCTCAAGCAATCACGCCGCCTGACCGAAGTCTCGCTCGGCGAACGCCAGTAGGCTGGCGCTGAGCGCCGCAAAATCCAGCAGGCGGAGTCTGCTCCGTTGAGCTTAGGTGCAGCGCGACTCGACTTAACCTGCGACTTAGCGCCAACAGCCTGCTAGAGCGCGTTCTGCAGCAACCAGGCAGTCGCCAGCGCTCCCAGCAGACAAGCCACTGCACCAGCCGCGGCCTGCCACTGGAAGCTGCGCGCCACGTCATCCTCACCGGAGCTGGACAAGAGAAAGGGCTGCGCTTCGCCCGGCCTGCGCATGATGTTCTGTGCCGGCTGCAGGCTCGCCTGGCGATGGCGCTGCTCGGCCTCCAGGCCGGCAGCCAGCTGCACGCGCTGCCACTCCGGCTCATCCAGGCGGCCGTCGGCATTGCTGTCGAAGCGCGTCAGCAGCCCCTGAAAATCCTGCTTCCACTCGCGCACCACCTCACCACGGGCACGCTCCAGATCGAGTCCCGTGCGGCCACCACCCTGGGTGTGAAAGTCACCGATGGCATACAGCGGCTCGCCCGCATGCAGGCGCTCTTCCTTGTAGCGATAGCCACTCTGGTTGAACAGCTGGCTCAACAGACCGCCCCGTTCGAGACGCAGCGGATGACGCTGACTGCCATGCCAGCTCTGCCGGGTGGCCGCGCGGACTTCGGCGCCGCGCGGATCGATCAGGCATTCGCCGGTGGCATCGGCCAGACGCAGCCAGGCCTCGCTGGTGCCACTCTCGACCACCCGCCAGCGCAGCTTGTTGTTGCTGTCGCGGCTGCACTCCTCGATCCGATAGCGCCACCACACGCAGGGCGTGTCGGTCAGGGGCGCGCGCAGTGGCGGCTCGGCCTGCTCCTTGAGCACGCCGTAGAGCTCGACAAAACCCTGGGCCGCCGAGCGAATCTTCGAGGTCGGCGTATCCAGCAGAATGCGCGCCTGGCGCCAGCGCTGCACGCACCACCAGCCACCACCGACACAGGCGCCCACGCTGAAAGCCAGACTCAGGGCCAGGCCCGCGACATCCGTGGCCATGCCTGCCTCAGCTGAACAGTTGTTTCAGGTCGACATCGGCCTTCTCTGCATCGCTGAACTGCAAGAGCTCGGCGGCCTTGAAGGCAAAGAAGCGGGCGATCAGTACATCGGGGAACTGCTCGATGCGCACGTTGTTCAGGTTGACCGCCTCGTTGTAGAGCTCGCGGCGATCGGCAATGCCGTTTTCCAGACCGCTGATGCGCTGCTGCAGGTGCTGGAAACTCTCGTTGGCCTTGAGCTGCGGGTAATTCTCGGCCAGGGCAAACAGTTGGCCAAGGCCGGCGCGCAGACCGGTTTCGGCTTGCCCCAGGGCCTGCATATCACCCTTCTGGCTGGCACTGGCCACGGCATTGCGCGCGGCGCTTACCTGCTCCAGGGTGGTGCGCTCGTGCTGCATGTACTGCTTGCAGG
>CALMID010000051.1 GCA_937863915.1 uncultured Pseudomonas sp. | reverse complement strand
TTCAAAAGCGATCCCGGGTTTACCCTGTTGGAGGTGATGATTGCCGTGGCCATCGCCTGCCTGCCGATCTTCTTCAACGGTTACTCGATCAACCGTTGGGAAGGCGCGCTGTTCGTCGCCTATTACGCGCTCTACACCACCTACCTGATCTTCAACAGCAGCGGCGCGCCCTGGCTCGGCGCTTTCCAGCACGCCATGCTGACCTTCGTTCTGCCGCGGACCGCCGTGACCCTGGCGGTGATCGGCGCCCGTGCCTGGCATCGCCAGCGCTGAACCCGGAGATAACCGATGAGCCAGGAAAAACCCAGCGGTCTGCAGGTGCGTCGCGAAGTGATGGGCGATGCCTTCGTCGACCGCGCACTCGGTAACGCCACCGACTTCACCCAGCCGCTGCAGGACTTCGTCAACGAGCATGCCTGGGGCGGCGTGTGGACCCGCGAAGGACTGGATCGCAAGACCCGCAGCCTGATCACCCTGTCCGCACTGACCGCACTCAAATGCCCGCAGGAGCTCAAGGGGCACGTGCGCGGCGCCCTGAACAACGGCTGCAGCGTGGAGGAAATCCGCGAAACATTGCTGCACTGCGCGGTCTATGCCGGCGTGCCGGCGGCCATCGACGCCTTCCGCGCCGCCCAGGAAATCATCGACGAATACCAGCAGAGCAACTGAGCATCTGTTTCCTGAGCCGCCTAGACTATGGAAATGCGTGGGCGAAGACCAAACGCACGCCCGTCAACGCCGTGAGACTGCGCGCATGAAACGCATAGCCATCCTGTCGATTGCCCTGCTCTGCAGCCTGCCAGGCCTGGCACGGGCAGACCGCATCATCTGGCTGAACTCGGAATTTCCGCCCATGGCCATGAGTCAGGGGCCCCAGGCCAAACAGGGCTATATCAATGTGCTGGCCAGCTTCCTCGCGGATGCGCTGCCGCAGCATCAGTTTGGTGAACAGGTCGTGCCCTGGCAGCGGGCCATGCACATAGCCGAAAGAGGCGGGCCCTACTGCCTGCTGGCCGCGTTTCAGACACCGGAACGAGAGGCCTACCTGCGCTTCAGCAAGCCGTATGGCTATGTATTCCCGCTCGGTCTGGTCACCCGCCGCGCGCAACGCGAGGCCTTCGCCAGCTACCTCAATGCCGATGGGCAGATCCAGCTGGCGCGCCTGCTGCAGGACCAGCATCTGCGCCCCGGCATCGCCAGTCAGCGCAGCTACGGCAGCCTGATCGACAACCTGCTGAAAATCGCCAGCGATTCGCAGGGCGCAGCCATTTCGCAGATCCACCAGAGCGAGTCCACCAGCGGGCTGTTCAGCATGCTCGACCACCAGCGCATCGACTACACCTTCAGCTATCCCGGCGAACTGGTGTATTTCGCGTCACGCCATCAGGACCTGCAGTTCTACCTGATCGAAGGCAACGACCGCCTGCTCCCCGGACGCCTGAGCTGCACGCGCAGCGCGCAAACCGATCGGGCCTTTGCGGACCTGACCGGCATTCTCGAAACCAACAGGCATCAGGACGTACTGCGCAGTAGCTACGAGCGCTGGCTCCCCAACGACCTGATCGAGCCCTACCAGCGCATGCTCAAGGAGCTACCGCGCGAGTGAGTTAGCGCCTTACCGGGCGCTTCTGCAACTTGCGCTGCAACGTGCGCCGGTGCATGCCCAGGGCGCGGGCGGTGGCGGAGATGTTGCCGTCGTGTTCGGCCAGCACGCGCTGGATGTGCTCCCACTGCAAACGGTCCACCGACATCGGGTTTTCCGGCACCAGGCTGTCCAGATCGGCATGCTCGGAGAGCAGCGCGGTCAGTACGTCATCGGCATCGGCCGGCTTGCACAGGTAGTTGCAGGCGCCACGCTTGATCGCCTCCACCGCGGTGGCGATGCTCGAATAACCGGTGAGGATTACCACACGCATCTCGGCGTCCAGCTCCAGCAGCTTGGGCAGCAGCACCAGGCCGGAGTCCCCCTCCATTTTCAGGTCGAGCACGGCGTAATCCGGCAGATCGGCCTTGGCGATTGCCAGGCCCTCCTCGGCCGAGTTGGCCACGCTGACGCGCAGGCCGCGGCGGTCCATGGCCCGCGCCATGACCCGGGTGAAGGTCGGGTCATCATCCACCAGTAGCAGATGGGGCTGTTCTTCACCTTCGAGCAGATGCTCTTCGCTCATGCTGATTCCTCTCTGTGCGCCCGTCAGGATAGCCCGAACGAACGCGGCAACTTCAATTCGGTGAGGGTACCGCCCTCTTCATGGTTGTACAGTTTCACCGTTCCGCCGGCGCGCGTCACGCTGGCCTGGCTGAGAAACAGGCCAAGACCGAAGCCCTTGCCCTTGGTGGTGAAGAACGGCCGGCCCAGCTGCTCGGCGATGGCCAGCGGCACGCCGGCGCCCTTGTCGCGAATGCCCAGCACCACCCACTGATGATCCCAGTTGAGCTGGATATCCAGCTTGTCCGGGCAGGCATCGGCGGCATTGTTGAGCAGGTTGAGCAGCGCCTGGGTCAGGTCGGCCGGCGGCATCAGCCGCGGCGCCGCACCCACGCCAAGGCACTG
>CALMID010000050.1 GCA_937863915.1 uncultured Pseudomonas sp. | reverse complement strand
CTGCGGCACTTCCTGACCGGCACAACGCACGGCCTGCTTGCGGTTATCCACCAGCACGCCGGAAAGGCCCTTCTGCTCGGTATCGAACAGCACCAGTACGCCATCGATGCACTGGGCGACCTGCCTGGCCGGTTTCAGGGACAGCTTGTAGTCCTCGCCCGGAATGCTCTTGAGCATGGTGAAGTCGGCCAGCAGCAGGGCGTCCTCTTCCTTGGCGAAGTGCACATAGCCGTAGTACCAGAGGGTCAGCACGGTCACCGCAATGGTGCCGAGGCCGGTGAGGATCAGGGGGATGACATCGCGTTCTTGGCTCATGGCGTTCTTACTGACTAAAGGTTCAGGACTAGGGATTCTCGGGAGCGGGCGCTTCCGCCAGACGCCGCAGGCCGGTAAAGCCCTGCGGATCATCGAGAAAGCGCAGCAGCACTTCACGCCACACGGGTTCGTTGAAGGTCTGCACATGCTCGCCACGGGTCGGCTGCAGCACCCGCGGCGGAGGCGCAGCCTGATACAGCTGCACGCCGTTGGCAAGAGGTACCACCTGGTCATCCAGGCTGTGGTAGATCAGTTTGGGCAAACCCTGCAGGCGCGGCATGGCCTGCAGCGCGCTGTCATCATCCGGCACCAGGGCCGCCAGCGGCACCTGCAGCGACCAGGTCAGCCAGCTGCCCGCCAGCATGTGCCGGGCCACGCCCCGGTAACTGGCCGGTACGCCATCGAGTACCAGCGCCTGAACCTGGGCCCGACGCTGCGGATGCTCCGCCAGGTAATGACTGGCCAGGGCGCCCCCCAGGCTCTGCCCGAGCACCACCAGCGGCTTGCCCTGCACGTCCGGCGCCTGCTCAAGCCAGGCGAAAGCCGCCTCGATATCCTCGTATACCGCCGGCAGACTTGGCTCACCGGCGGACAGACCATAGCCGCGGTAATCCAGCAGCAGCACCTGGTAGCCCTGCTCCGGCAGCCAGTAACTGCCCCCCAGGTGCCAGGCCAGATTGCCGCCGTTGCCATGCAGGTGCAGCACCGTGCCCTTCACCGCCACGCCGGCCTTGGCCGGCAGCCACCAGGCATGCAGGCGGGTACCATCGGCGGCTGTCAGCGAGATATCGCGGTAGGCCAGGCCCGCCTTGGCAGGCGTGATGGGCAAGCCCGGCTGTGGATAGAACAACAGGCTGCTGCAGCCCTGAACGAACAGCAGCACAGCCAGAAACAGCGTGCGCATTACTGGCCGCCGGCGCGGACTTCCTCGCGCGCCTTGACGGTGGCGTCATAGATGCGCTCGGCCAGGCGGGAGAACGGCAGGCTCTGAATCCACACCGTGCCGGTGCCCTTGAGCGTGGCCAGCAGGATGCCCTCGCCGCCGAACAGCATGCTCTTGAGGCCACCCGCCAGGCCGATGTCGTAATCGATGCCACTGGTGAAGGCCACCAGGCAGCCGGTATCCAGACGCAGGGTCTCGTTGTTCAGTTCCTTGCGAATCACCGTGCCGCCGGCATGCACAAAGGCCAGACCGTCGCCTTCGTGCTTCTGCAGGATGAAACCCTCACCCCCGAAGAAGCCGGCACCGATACGCTTGTTGAAACTGATGCCGATCTGCGTGCCATAGGCGGCGCAGAGGAACGCATCCTTCTGGCAGATCAGCGAGCCGCCGACCTCGCTGAGCATGACCGGCACCACGCTGCCGGGATAAGGCGCGGCGAAACCAACCCGTGCCTGGCCCTGGCCGGCATTGCTGAAGTGGGTCATGAACAGCGATTCACCGGTCATCAGGCGCTTGCCCATGCCCCACAGCTTGCCCAGCACCCCACCCTCGGAACCGTCGCCCATGCGCGCTTCGAAGCGGATGCCCTCGGTCATGTAATTCATCACGCCGGCCTCGGCGATCACCGTCTCGCCCGGGTCGAGGATGATTTCCACGGTCTGCGCCGAAGCGCCGAGGATTTCGTAATCGAGATTGTGGCTGGGCATGCTGAATTCCTTGGTTGGGCGTTGGGCTTCGCCGCCGCGCGGCTCAACCCAACCTGCGACTCGGTACAGGCCCTTTGGTTGCGGTTGAGCGCAGCGAAGGCCAACGCAAGTCAGAGAATATTGGCGTAGTCCGCTTCGATGCGATCCAGGCTGAGGTGGTTGAGGAAGTTGGAGAAGCACATCCAGGCCGACAGTGCGTTGAGATCGCGGAACTGCGGTGGCAGGTACTTGGGCGGCGCCACCAGCCCCTCGTCGACCAGCTGGCGCAGGGTGCGCATGTCTTCCAGGGTGGTCTTGCCGCAGAACAGCAGAGGAATCTGCTCCAGCTTGCCTTTGCGCACCGCCAGCTGGATGTAGTTGTAGATCAGGATGAAACCCTTGAGGTAGGACAGGTCCTTGGTGAATGGCAGCCCGTTCGGCAGCGATCCACGGAAAGCACGACTGGCATTGCTGTAGCTGTCTTCCAGGGTGAAGCCCTGCTCGCGGTAGAACTCGTAGACCTGGAGGAAATCGGCGCCCTCCTCGGCCATATGGATGGCACGGGTACGGTTGGTCAGCTTGCGCAGGCGGGTCGGATAGGAGGCAAAGGCAATCACCTCCATCAGGATCGCCAGGCCCTCCTGGGTCACCGTCGACGAGGGCGGCCCCTTGGCCAGGAAGGTGCAGATGGGCTGGCTCAGGCCATTGAGGGTGGTGCCGACATGCACCAGCCCCTCATGCACCTCCAGCGCCCGCACATCGCGCTCGTTGAACAGCGCGTCGCTACGGATCTTGATGTAGTCGGCGCCGGCTGCCGCATCGGCAACAATGCCGTCGGACTCGAACACGCGGATGGTTTCGTCACCGAACACCCCGGCCAGCCGCGCCTGCAGCAACTCCACGGCCTGCGGGGCGGTGAGGGTCTTGGCTTCGTCCTTGAGGTCGCCGCGGTTGGCGATGTTGTTCAGGTAGTCCGAGAGCATCAGCCCCAGATCGGCCAACGTCGGATCGCCGGCATGGAAGGCATCCGAGGCGGCGCCGTAGAGTTCCTGGGAAATCAGGCCGAAATCCTCGGTGCCGCGGGCTTCGAGCATGCGGATCACCATGCGGTATTCCTTGCACATGCGCCGCATGATCTGCCCGACCGGGTTGAACTGGCCGAGCTGGCGGGTGATGTCGCGCTCGATGTTCTGGAATTCGAGTTTCTTCGCCACCGCATCGAAAGCCA
>CALMID010000049.1 GCA_937863915.1 uncultured Pseudomonas sp. | reverse complement strand
TCCGGGCCAACGGCGGCGCGCACGGCCTGGATCAGCTCGATGGCGAAGCGCGAGCGCTGGGCCAGGTCGCCGCCGTACTCGTCGGTGCGCTGGTTGCTGCCTTCCCAGAAGAACTGGTCGATCAGGTAGCCGTGGGCGCCATGGATCTCCACGCCATCCATGCCGATGGCCTGGGCGTCACGCGCAGCCTGGGCGAAAGCGGCAATCACCGCGTCGATGTCGGCCTGGGTCATGCCGTGCACCACGACGTTGCCGTCCTTGAGCTTTTCCATCGGGCCATAGCCCGGCACGCTGGCATCCGGCTCGGTGCCCAGCTTGCGCACGTTACCCACGTGCCACAGCTGCGGGACGATCTTGCCGCCTTCGGCGTGCACCGCATCGACCACCTTCTTCCAGCCGGCCAGAGCATCTTCGCCATAGAAGCGCGGCACGTTGGGATAACCATTGGCCGCCGCGTGACCGACGGTGGTTCCCTCGGTGATGATCAGGCCGACACCGGCCGCAGCGCGGCGACGGTAGTACTCGATAACCTTGCTGTTGGGTACACCGCCCGGGGAGAAGGAACGGGTCATCGGCGCCATCACCACGCGGGTCGGCAGCTCCAGGCTACCCAGGCGGAAGGGTTCGAACAGGGCTTTTACGGGGGCGGTCATGCTTGCTCCTCTGCCGGCCAGGCGACCGGTCGTCTCGTTAAATGGGTTAAAAAATCAGCCCTGCAGCACACGCTGCAGGCGCACAACAAACTCTTCCACCGGGCGGATGCTGTGGCCGACCTTGAGCCGGCCCAGCACGCCCTGCCAGGCACAGGTAATGAAGCTGGCCAGGTTGGCGCAGTCTTCGTCCGCGGCCAGCTCGCCACAGGCCCTGGCCTCCAGCAGGCAACGCTCGAGAATCGCCAGCGACTCGGCGTAGATGGCGTCCACCTGGGCGCCAATGGCCGGGAGCAACTCACTCATCTCGAAACTCAGGCTGCCGATGAAGCAGTGGTATTCCACTCGATCCTGCTGCTGAAAATGCGCCAGCAGCTCGCGGTAATAGGCCAGAATCCGCGCACTCGGGGTCAAGGCCGGATTGCCCAGCGCCTCGGCGTAGCGCTGCAGGCGCGGCCGGTAGACATACTCCAGCGCCTGCAGGGCAAAATCTTCCTTGCTGGCGAAGTAGTGATAGAACGAGCCCTTGGGAATCCCCGCGGCCTGGACAATCTCCAGCACCCCGGTGCCGTGGTAGCCGCGGCGGGTCATCACCGCCGAGCCCTTGGTCAGGATCAGGTCACGCTTGTCGAGTCGGATGCTTTTGCTCATGGAGCGAGCATATGACCGGTCGTCTCGCCCGCCCAGCACTATTGATCCGAGTGATTGAGCGCCATTTCCCCCTCTCCCTCCGGGAGAGAGGCCCAGGGTGAGGGGCTCTCCGGCTACAGCCACTCCACATGCTGTTCCAGCGGAAAGCGCAGGCGCGGGTTGTACACCGCCTTCTCGCCCGGCTTGCCCACCGCCAGCAGCATGATCGGAATGGCCTGACGCGGCAGGCTCAGCACCCGGCGCAGACGCACCTCGTCGAACCCCTCCATCGGGCAGGTCGAATAGCCATGGCTCTGAAACGCCAGCATCAGGTTCTCCGCCGCCAGCGCGGTGGACTTGACCGCCCACAGGCGCATCTGCGCCAGGCTGTTGGGCGTGCGCATCAACGCCCGGCGCAGCCCGAGCAGACGCACCAGCTGGCGCTTGAACAGACCGCGCCAGCCACACCAGCCCTGGTTGTACTGGAAGGGCGCGGTCTTGCGGTAAAAGTGCCGGATGCGCTCCGGCACCTCGGCTTCCGGCCAGTAGTCGACGACATTGGCGCATGCCTGGCGCCAGGTATCGGGGCGGGCCAGCACGGCAATGATCAGCGGCGCCCTGGCCGCATGCTGGCCCATGCACACCGGGTGCAGTTGCTCCAGCAGCGCCGGCTCGCGGATCACCTGGAAGCTCCACGGCTGCAGGTTGCAGGAATTGGGCGCCAGCACCGCTAGCTCCAGACAATCGCGGATCACCGCCTCCGGTACCGGCTCAGTGGTAAATCGGCGCACGGCGCGGCGACTCTCGATCAGCGCGCGCAGCTGAGCAGGTGAGCAGGTCGCAACGGACAGATCGGCAAGCGGCTGGTTCATGGTCAGGTTCCTTGGCTGATGCCGCTCTTGTAGCGAGGCGTGGCGCCAGCCACAAGCACCCTGGACAAAACAGCCGCGCCCTTGGCCAAAGTGCGGCCTACCCAGCGGCCAGATAAGCCGACCGCCGGACTTGTCCGACAGTCTCCGCAGGCTATGCTCTGGGCGTGAGGGGGCAGTTGCCAAATCGATCTCAGAATCGCCGGGCAACCGCAAGAGTCAGTCATCTGACACCGTGGCATCAGGGAGGATGTAGCCCATGCC
>CALMID010000048.1 GCA_937863915.1 uncultured Pseudomonas sp. | reverse complement strand
GCTGTGGCGGGGGCGTTTGCGTGCCGCCGGCAGCGAGGGGCTGGCCAGTCGCGACAGCCAGGCGCTGCAGCGTACCTGGCAGCAGTTGAGCAAAGCCCAGCGCGAGCAGGTCGAGCTGGTGGTGGTGTATGCCGAGCAGCTGCAGCAACTGGGCGCCGAGGCCGAGGCCGAAGAAGTCCTGCGCACGGTGCTCAAACGGGGTTTCCGTCGCGACCTGCTGGGGCTGTTCGGCAGCCTGCGTGGCCGCGATCCGGCGCGCCAGCTGCAACTGGCCGAAGGCTGGCTCAAGGATAATCCCGGCGATGCCGCCCTGCTGCTCTGCCTCGGGCGTCTGTGCCTGCAATGCCAACTGTGGGGCAAGGCGCGCGAGTACTTCGAGAGCAGCCTGAGCTTTGCCCGCACGGCCGAGACTTGTGCCGAGCTGGGTCGCCTGCTGGCTCACCTGGGGGATGTCGAACGCAGTAACCAGTTGCTCCAGGAAAGCGTGCAGTTGCTCGAACAGCACCTGCCCGCATTGCCCATGCCCGAACGGCAGGGCTGAAACTCTGGCGACCCAAGGCGGTCTATCTCCGTTCAGCGCCCGCGCGTCCTGGTTGTGCCAGGCTCGCTTGAAAGGGGCGGGCGCTTTCCTCTACCGTAGCCGCCTCTTTTACCCATAGGTGTTGTCATGCCGCTGGCCAGTCCCCGCAATCTGTTTGCTCTTGCCTTCCTTGCCTGCGTTGCCATGATGGGCGCGGCGCTGTATCTGGAGCATGTGCTGGGCCAGGAGCCCTGCCCGCTGTGCATCGTGCAGCGCATCCTGCTGATCGCCTTCGGTCTGGTCTGCCTGTTGGCTGCTATCCATAACCCGGGGCGCGGCGGGCGCATGGGCTATGCCGGCGTTGCCGGACTGTTCGCCTTGTGCGGCGCCGCCACTGCCGGCCGGCAGATCTGGCTGCAGACCGTGCCGGCCGATCAGTTGCCCGCCTGCCTGCCGAGCCTCGACTACATGCTGCAGGCCTTTCCCTTCCAGGAAATCATCCGCGTGGTGCTGCATGGCAGTGCCGACTGCGCAGAAGTTAACTGGACCCTGTTCGGCCTCAGCATTCCGGAGCTGAGTCTGCTCGGCTTTGTCGTCTGCATTGGCCTGGCGCTCTACCAGGGGCTGCGCCGCAGCTGATGCGCAAGCGGCGCAGGGCCTCGCTTCCGGGCTCTTGCGCCATGCCTTGCCGCTGGGGGATTAAGCTCTGGCGCGCCGCGCCGGGCGTTCCCGCTAGCGCCTCCGGCAATTAAACGCCCGTATGAAAGCCGCGCTTGCTGGCGTTATGCCACGGGCATAATCTGGCTTTGCGCGCCGCGGGCCTCACCCCTGCCAAGATAAAAACCTATCCGCAGCGCCTTCCCATCCGCAGTGCCGTGACAGGAGTGTTCACGGCGGGGATCAATAACGAGAACTTCATAGGGAAGAGAATCGTCATGCTTGATAGTTGTCAAAACGCCCAGGAACGCTGGGGTGGTGTGCACCTGCTGATTGATCGCTGGCTGCGTGAACGCCATGAACTGATCAAGGCCTTCGAGGCCCTGCATGCAGAGGTGCCGGCACCCAAGGCACACAGCGCCGAGTTGCTCGGTTTCTGCCAGATCCTCGTCGATTACGTGTCGGCCGGGCATTTCGAGGTGTACGAGCAACTGATGGCCGAGGCCCGTGCCTTTGGTGATCAGCGAGGGCTGGAACTGGCCAAACAGATTTACCCGCGCATCGAAGCCATCACCGAGGCCGCGCTGGCCTTCAATGATCGTTGCGACAACGGTGACAGCCGTGAAGGCGAATGCCTGAGCAGCGAGCTGAAACGTCTCGGCCAGTTGCTGCATGAGCGCTTCGAGCTGGAAGACTGCCTGATCGAAGTGCTGCATACCGCGCACAGCAGCCAGGTCGCCCAGCCGGTGTGATGGTTTTGCCCGGCGCTTGCCGGGTCCTCACGATGTGCCCCGCGAAAGCCGCTGCTGGTCAGCGGCTTTCGAGCAACTCCACTTCGAAAACCAGCGGTGCGTGCGGCGGAATCAGGTCGCCGGCGCCTTCTTCGCCATAGGCCTGCGCCGACGGAATCACCAGTTGCCAGCGTGCACCGGCCGGCATGGCCAGCAGCGCGCTACGCCAACCGGCGATCAGGCTGTCCAGGCGAAACCACTGCGGCTCCCGGCTTTCATCGAACAGCGTGCCATCGGCCAGGCGACCGCTGTAACGCACGCTCACCTGCTGGTTTGCCTTGGGCTTGGGGCCCTGGCCGGCGCGCAGTTCACGCCAGAGCACGCCGCCTGGCAGCTCATGGGTGCCGGGCTTGGCCTTTTCCCGAGCCAGAAAGCGCCGTTCGGCCAGCAGCGCAGGACTGTCATCCGTCGAGCTGGCCAGTCTGGCTTCATGGGCGGCGAGCAAGGCTTCGATCTTGTCGGCCGGCAGCTCCAGCTTCTCGCCGCGATACGCCTGCTGCAAACCTTTGAGCAGTGCCTGCAGCTGCAGCTCCGGCACTTCATCGCGCAGACGTTCACCCAGGCGCACACCGAGGCTGTAGGACAGCGCCTCTGGGTTGTCGGCCTCGGCCAGGACAGGCGATGGCAGGATGAGGGCGACGAGCAGCAAGGGCAGACAGCGCATGGGGAATCTCCGGCCGGACAGGCGAACGATTATGCCAGTGCGCTACCGCGGGGTGTTGGCGTCTCCACTTCGGGCCGTCTAGTATGGGCGCTTAATCATCGCCAGGAGGCTCAATCATGCCGGCCAAGAAGAAGTCAGTGACCACTCCGCTGCATCTGCTCCAGCAACTTTCCCACAGCCTGCTTGAGCACCTCGAGGATGCCTGTGCCAAGGCCCTGGCGGATGCCGAGAAACTGCTGACCAAGCTGGAGAAGCAGCGCGGCAAGGCCCAGGCCAAGCTGCACGAAGCACGCAGCAAGCTGGAGCACGCTGCCGTTGAAGGCAAAGCCAAGGCGCAGGCCAAGGCCAAGAACGCCATTACCGAACTCGAAGAGCTGCTGGAAACGCTGGCCAAGCGCCAGGGCGAGACCCGTCAGTACATCCAGCAACTGAAGAAAGATGCCCAGGACAGCCTCAAGCTGGCACAGGGCGTTGGCAAGGTGCGCGAGGCTGCGGCCAAGGCGCTGGGCCTGCGTGAGGCCAAACCGGCGGTAGCCGCTAAGGCACCTGCCAAAGCGGCAGCAAAACCGGCTGCGCGCAAGCCGGCCGCTGCCAAGCCCGCCAGCAAACCGGCGGCCAGTAAGCCTGTTGCGGCCAAGCCGGCAGCTGCCAAGAAACCCGTAGCAGCGGCGAAACCGGCAGCGGCCAAGAAGCCGGTCGCCAGCAAGCCAGTGGCGGCTAAACCTGTGGCCAAAGCGCCGGCGGCCAAGCCCGCGGCTAAACCGGCTGCCAAGCCGGCGGTAAAAAAGCCGGCAGCCGCTAAGCCAGTCGCCAAACCGGTAGCGGCCAAGTCGGCTGCGGTGCCTGCTGTTGCTCCTGCCGCCGCTCTGGCGGCCGAAGCCAAGCCGCAGGCTTAAGCTTCGCGCAGCGCGCGGCGTAACTGCCGCTGCGCATCCTCCAACTGGGCGGCCTGCGGGCCGCCCAGTGCATTCAGCCAGTCGTCCAGTGTTTCGCCCTGCGCGGTGGGCCAGTGCTCGCTGAGCTGCTGCAGGCGCTCCAGCAGGCAGCGTTCAGCCTGCTGTTCCAGTTGCTTGAGGGCTTCGCGCAGCTCGTGCAGCCGGGCATCCTGCTGCGCGGCCTGGCGCCAGCGCTGACGCGGCTCGCGCAGTGGCGTGATGACCTCCCGTTGCCAGGCCTGGGCCTGTTGCTGCAAGACTTCGGCTCGCTGCGGCGTGCAGGCCACGCCGCGCCCGCCCAGCCAGCCGGCGGTCAGCAGCAGGCAGACATCCGCGCCCTGGGCCTGCAGTTGCAGGCAGGCGCTTTCCACGCCCGGACGGGCGTAGCGTTCGCAGGCAAAATTCCACAGGTCGCTTGGCATCGCTGGCTCCGCGGCGAGGAGTGGTAGACTGCGCGGCCGCAGAAGCTGGTCACGCGGTGGCCGCTCGGGTCTATCCATTCTCGCTAAATTGCGCTTTTTCGCCTGTCGTGCTGCTTGCGGCGCGCGCGAGGGAGCGAACAGGCTGTCATGATCAAGATACAGAATCTTACCCTGCAACGCGGCCCGCAACGCCTTCTCGAAGGCGCCGAGCTGACCCTGCATCCCGGCCAGAAGGCCGGCCTGATTGGCGCCAACGGTGCGGGCAAGTCCAGCCTGTTCGCCCTGCTGCGTGGCGAGCTGGGGCCGGATGCCGGTGACTGCCTGCTGCCGCCGGACTGGCGCATCGCCCACATGCGTCAGGAAGTGGATAACCTCGAGCGCCTGGCGGTGGACTATGTGCTCGACGGCGATGAGCCGCTGCGGCGCATTCAGCAGCAGCTCAGTCAGGCCGAAGAGGCGCACGACGGCACCGCCATTGCCCGTCTGCACATCGAGCTGGATAACGCCCAGGGCTATACCGCCGATGCCCGCGCGCGCAAGTTGCTGGCCGGCCTGGGCTTCTCCAGTGAGCAGATGGAGCGCCGGGTCGGCGACTTCTCCGGTGGCTGGCGCATGCGCCTGAACCTGGCCCAGGCGCTGATGTGTCCGTCCGACCTGCTGCTGCTCGACGAACCGACCAACCACCTCGATCTCGATGCCATCCTCTGGCTGGAAGACTGGCTCAAGAGCTACCCCGGCACCCTGCTGCTGATTTCCCACGACCGCGACTTCCTCGATGCGGTGGTCGATCATATCGCGCACCTCGAACAGCAGAAGCTGACGCTGTATCGCGGCGGCTACTCGGCCTTCGAGCGCACCCGCGCCGAGCGCCTGGCGCAGCAGCAGCAGGCGTACGACAAGCAGCAGGCGCAGCGCGCGCACATGGAAAAGTACATCGCCCGCTTCAAGGCGCAGGCGACCAAGGCACGCCAGGCGCAGAGCCGGATCAAGGCGCTGGAGCGTCTGGAAGAACTGGCGCCGGCACATGTCGATTCGCCGTTCGAATTCAGCTTCCGCGAGGCGGACAAGATTTCCAGCCCGCTGCTCGACCTCAGCGAAGGGCAGCTCGGCTATGGCGACAAGGCGGTGCTGCAGCAGGTCAAACTGCAGCTGGTGCCGGGTGCGCGTATCGGCCTGCTGGGCCCCAACGGGGCGGGCAAGTCGACCCTGATCAAGACCCTGGCCGGCGAGCTGCAGCCGCTGAGCGGGCGACTGGCGCGCGGTGAAAACCTGGCCATCGGCTATTTCGCCCAGCATCAGTTGGATGGCCTGGATGCCAAGGCCAGTCCGCTGCTGCACCTGCAGCGCATCGCCCCGGGTGAGCGCGAGCAGACCCTGCGCGATTTTCTCGGCGGCTTCGACTTCCGGGGTCCGCGCTGTGACGAGGTGGTGGTGAACTTCTCCGGCGGTGAGAAGGCGCGCCTGGCCCTGGCCCTGATCGCCTGGCAGAAGCCCAACCTGCTGCTGCTCGACGAACCGACCAACCACCTCGACCTGGAAATGCGCCTGGCCCTGACCCTGGCCCTGCAGGAATTTGCCGGTGCGGTGCTGGTGGTTTCTCACGATCGTCACCTGCTCAAAAGCACCACCGACGAGTTCCTTCTGGTCGCCGATGGTCGTGTGCAGCCCTTCGATGGCGACCTGGACGACTACAGCCGCTGGCTGGTCGACTACCGTGCGCGGCAGGCGGCCAGTAATGCGCCGGCGCCGGCTGCCGGGGCGCCCGACAAGACCGACAAGCGCGCTCAGCGCCAGGCCGCGGCCGCGTTGCGCCAGCAACTGGCGCCGCACAAGAAGGCCGCCGACAAGCTGGAAAAGGAGCTGTCTACCCTGCATGAACAGTTGGCCAAGGTCGAAACCAGCCTCGGTGACAGCGCGCTGTACGAGGCGGCGCGCAAGGATGAGCTGCGCGACCTGCTGGCCCGCCAGACCCAGCTCAAGAGCCGCGAGGCCGAGCTGGAGGAAGCCTGGATGGCCGCGCTGGAGGAGCTGGAAAGCCTGGAGCAGCAACTGGCCCAGGCCGAGTGACGCTGTGCCGGCTGATCGTTTTTCAACAGCCTGTTACGCTGAACCGTCGTTGACTGATTGAGGTGAGGAAGCCATGAGCCTGGATACCTGGATTGCCCTGTTCATCGCCTGCTGGGTGATCAGTCTGTCGCCGGGTGCCGGTGCCATTGCCTCGATGAGCGCCGGTCTGCACTACGGTTTCTGGCGCGGCTACTGGAACGCCATCGGCCTGCAGCTGGCCTTGCTGCTGCAGATCGCCATCGTCGCCGCCGGCCTTGGTGCGGTGCTGGCCACCTCCGAACTGGCGTTCGGGCTGATCAAGTGGTTCGGCGTGGCCTACCTCGTCTACCTCGGCTGGAAGCAGTGGGTGGCGCCGCCCAGCGAGATAGTCGCCGCCAGCGGCGAACGCCCGCTCGGTCGTCCGCTGACCCTGGTGCTGCGCGGTTTTCTGGTCAATGCCAGCAACCCCAAGGCTATCGTCTTCATCCTCGCGGTGCTGCCACAGTTTCTCGATACCACCCAGCCGCTGCTCGGCCAGTACCTGCTGATGGCCCTGACCATGGTGGCCGTCGATCTGGTGGTCATGGCCGGCTACACCGGGCTGGCGGCGCGGGTACTGCGGACCTTGCGCGAGCCGCACCAGCAGCGCCTGCTCAACCGCACCTTCGGCGGTCTGTTTATCGCCGCGGCCGGGCTATTGGCCACGGTTCGCCGTACTGCCTGACGTCAGTCGGGCGGCATTTCGCCGCAGGTCAGCCGGCGCAGGTGGATTGTTGGAACTCTGCAGGAAGAGGATAATCCAACCTGTTCCCATTCTCATTTGGCTGTTGCGAATGAATCCTCTGCGTCGTTTCGCTGTTTTCCTGCTGCCGTTGCTGCTTGCCTGCACGGCTCCCGTCATGGCTCAGGGGGAGTCATCCGCCGCGGCCGCCAAGGCCCTGCACCTGCTGAGCTACCTGGCGGCGGATTACCCGGCCACCGTGTCTGCGGGCGACATTCGCGATGCCAGCGAGTACCGCGAGCAGCAGGAGTTCGCCAGGCTCCTGCCGGCGCTGGTGCAGAGCCTGCCGGCCAGCACCGCTCAGGCCTCTCTGCTCGCCGGCCTGGCGCAACTGGGGCAGGCCATCGAGCAGCGCCAGGACGGCGCCTCGGTCAGCCTGCAGGCGCGCAGCCTGGCCCAGCAACTGGCCAAGGCCTACGCGGTCAGCCAGAGCCCGGCCATCACCCCGGATGCCCAGCGCGGCGCCCAGCTGTTTGCTCAGCAGTGCAGCGTGTGCCACGGCGTTGGCGGTCAGGGCGATGGTCCGGCCAGCATCGGCATGCAGCCGGCACCGACCAACCTGACCAATGCCGCACGTCTGGATCAGCTGAGTCTGTATGACCTGTTCAACACCCTGACCCTGGGTGTGGACGGCACGGATATGGCCGCCTTCGCCGATCAGCTGGATGAGCGCCAGCGCTGGGATCTGGCTGTGTACGTCGCCAGCCTCAGCGTGCCGGCGGGTAGCCCGGCACCGGCCGCGACATTCAGTCTGCAGCAGCTCAGCGGCCTGACGCCGGCGGCGATTGCGGCCAGCGAGGGCGCCGAACAGGCCGCCGCCTTCCGTGCGGCGCGGGCGCAGCCGCAGTTGCCGCAGCGCTCCTCGACGCAACTGATCGAGTTCACCCGCGAGACTCTCCAGGCCAGCCTGAAGGCCTATCGCGAGGGTGCCAGCGAGCAGGCCTACGACCTGTCCGTGGCGGCTTATCTGGAAGGCTTCGAACTGGTCGAAGGGGCGCTGAACAACGTCGACCCGGCCCAGCGCAAACGCACCGAACAGGCCCTGATGGCTTACCGTCAGGCCCTGCAGGAACAGTTGCCGGCCAGCGAGGCCGAGACGCGCCTGCAGGCCGCGGGCGAGCAGTTGCAGCGCTGCGTCGAAGTGCTCGGCAGCGATGGTCTGAGTCAGTCGCTGAGCTTCTTCTCCAGCCTGCTGATCCTGCTGCGCGAGGGGCTGGAGGCGATTCTGGTGCTGGCGGCCATCCTCGCCTTCCTCAACAAGACCGGCCAGCAGCATGCGACCCGCAGTGTGCATGTCGGCTGGGGCCTGGCGCTGGTCGCCGGCTTCGCCACCTGGGCCGTGGCGGCCCTTTTGCTGGATATCAGCGGCGCCCAGCGCGAGCTGCTGGAAGGCGGCACGGCGCTGTTCGCCAGCGTGATGCTGCTGTGGCTCGGGGTGTGGATGCATGGCCGGCGTCAGGCCGATGCCTGGCAGGCCTACCTGCGCCAGTCGATGCTGGGCAGTGGCGGTCGTTTCGGCTTCGCCCTGCTGGCCTTCATCGCGGTGTACCGCGAGCTGTTCGAGGTCATCCTGTTCTATGAAACCCTCTGGCTGCAGGCCGGCGCTGCGGGTCAGCCGTGGGTGATCGCTGGCGCGCTGGTGGCGCTGGTGCTGCTGCTTGGTCTGGCCTGGGTCGTTCTGCGTGGCGCGGCGCGGCTGCCGCTGGGTGCCTTCTTCAGCGCCAATGCGCTGCTGATGTGCGCGCTGGCCGTGGTGTTCGCCGGGCATGGCGTGGCCGCCCTGCAGGAGGCCGGGCGCCTGCCGCTGGCGCCGGTGTCGTTCTTCGAGCTGGACTGGCTGGGCGTGCATCCGGATGCCTATGGACTGGCCGCGCAGGGGCTGGTGCTGGCCCTGATCGCGCTGTTCTACGGGCGTGACTGGTGGCGCAGCCGCCAGCTGCGCCCGGCGGCGGAGAGCTGACCGGTGCGGGTGTGGATCGATGCCGATGCCTGTCCGCGCCTGGCCCGCGATCAGGTGGTCAAGTTCGCCCTCAAGCGGGGTTTCGAGGTGGTGCTGGTGGCGGGGCAGGCCGTGGCGCGGCCCAACTTCGCCTGCGTCCGGCTGATCGTGGTGCCCAGCGGCCCGGATGCGGCCGACGATCATCTGGTCGAACACGCCGAGCCCGGCGATCTGGTGATCTGCAGCGATGTGCCGCTGGCCGACCGCCTGGTGAAGAAGGGTGTGGCCGCGCTCGATCCCCGTGGCCGTGAGTTCGACGAGCGCAACATGGGCGAGCGGCTGGCGGTGCGTAACCTGTTTACCGACCTGCGCGAACAGGGGCAGGTGGGTGGCGGTCAGGCGGCCTATGGCGAGAAGGACCGGCAGGCCTTTGCCAATGCACTGGACCGTCTGCTGACCCGTCTGCTTCGTTAACCGGTCAGATAGGTACCGGTGCCGACGGCGACCAGGGTGCCATCTTCGCTGTGCAGCTCGCTGCGGACCACCGCCACCTTGTTGCCGGAACGCAGCAGCACGGCGGTGGCGGTGAAGCGCTGGCCGCGGCCGGGGCGCAGGTAGTCGACGCGCAGGT
>CALMID010000047.1 GCA_937863915.1 uncultured Pseudomonas sp. | reverse complement strand
TTCCAGGGCGCCGCGCCCGACGCCCGCCAGGACCTCTATGCCGCCGCGGTGACGCTGTACCAGCTGCTCTGCGGGCACTATCCCTACGGCGAGATCGAGCCCTTCCAGCACCCGCGCTTCGGCCAGCCCACCCCGCTCAGCCGCTACCGCCCGGATGCCCCGGCCTGGCTGGAGGAACTGCTGGCCCGCGGCCTGGCCAGCGACCCGCAGCAGCGCTTCGAAACCGCCGAGCAGTGGCTGCTGCAACTGGAACAGGCCGAGCGCCAGCCCCTGGCCCTGCGCCCCCGCCCGCTACTGGAGCGCGAGCCACTCAAGGTCTGGCGCACCCTGGCCCTGGGCTCGCTGCTGCTCAACCTGCTGCTGGTCATCGTTGTGCTCAAAGGCTGAAACAGCACCAGCTTGGTGCGGGCAGCCTCAATCGAGTGCACCCCACCCCTGCCAGGCATCACATGGTGCCCCGCCAGCCCAGCAATGGCGGGGCGCAAGCCAACTTGGCACGCCATCTGCTTAATAGCCTTCAACACACATAGCGCACGGTCTTTCAACGGGGAAAGGCGGGCGGCCCGGTTGCACGGGATCAGGACAAAGGCGTCCTCGCATAACTGCGGGACGCCTTTTTTGTTTCCCCGAAAAACTCGGCACAGGTGATTGGAGAAAACCCATGAAGAAGCTCAAGCTGGTGATGGTCGGTAACGGGATGGCCGGGGTACGCACCCTGGAAGAGCTGCTCAAGCTCGCCCCCGACCTGTATGACATCACCGTATTCGGTGCCGAGCCGCATCCGAACTACAACCGCATCCTGCTCTCGCCGGTACTGGCCGGCGAGCAGACCTTCGAGGAAATCGTCCTCAACGACCTCGCCTGGTACCAGGACAACGGCATCGACCTGCGCCTGGGTCGCAAGGTGGTGGATGTCGACCGGCGCAAGCGCGTGGTCATCGCCGATGACGGCAGCAGCGCCGAATACGACCGCCTGCTCATCGCCACCGGCTCCAATCCCTTCATCCTGCCGGTACCGGGCAACAAGCTCGACGGCGTGATCGGCTACCGCGACATCGCCGACACCGAAATGATGATGGCCACCGCCAAGACCCACAGCCACGCGGTGGTCATCGGTGGCGGCCTGCTCGGTCTGGAAGCAGCCAACGGCCTGAAGATGCGCGGCATGGACGTGACCGTGGTGCACCTGACCGACTGGCTGCTGGAGCGCCAGCTGGACAAGACCGCCGGCAAGCTGCTGCAGAGCGCGCTGGAAGCCCGCGGCATCAAGTTCCGCCTGAACACCGTGACCGACGAGCTGATGGACAACGGCGAAGGCCGCGTCTGCGCCGTGCAGTTCAAGGACGGCGACGTGATCCCCGCCGACCTGGTGGTGATGGCCGCCGGCATCCGCCCCAACACCGAACTGGCGGAGAAGGCCGGCATCCCGTGCAACCGCGGCATTCTGGTCAACGACACCATGCAGACCTATGACCCGCGCGTGTACTCGATCGGCGAGTGCGCCAACCATCGCGGCATCGCCTACGGTCTGGTCGCGCCGCTGTTCGAACAGGCCAAGGTCTGCGCCAACCACCTGGCCCAGCTCGGCTTCGCCCGCTACCAGGGCTCGGTCACCTCGACCAAGCTCAAGGTCACCGGCATCGACCTGTTCTCCGCCGGCGACTTCATGGGCAGCGAAGGCACCGAGACCATCACCCTCTCCGACCCCATCGGCGGCGTGTACAAGAAGCTGGTGATCAAGAACGACATCCTCGTCGGTGGCTGCCTGTATGGCGACACCGCCGATGGCGGCTGGTATTTCCGCCAGATCAAGGAAAACGCCAACATCAGCGAGATCCGCGATCACCTGATGTTCGGCGAAAGCGCCCTCGGCGACGTCGGCCACCAGGGCCAGAGCAGCGCGGCCAACATGCCCGACAGCATGGAAGTGTGCGGCTGCAACGGCGTGTGCAAGGGCACCATCGTCAAGGCCATTCAGGAGAACGGTCTGTTCAGCGTCGATGACGTCAAGAAACACACCAAGGCCGCCAGCTCCTGCGGCTCCTGTGCCGGCCTGGTCGAGCAGATTCTGATCAGCACCGTTGGCGGCGCCGCCGACGTCAAACCGAAAAGCGAAAAAGCCGTGTGCGGCTGTACCGAACTGAACCACGGCCAGGTGCGCAAGCTGATCCGCGAGAAGCACCTGACCAGCCTGAAGCAGACCATGGGCGAGCTGGGCTGGACCAGCCCGGACGGCTGTGCGACCTGCCGCCCGGCGCTGAACTACTACCTGATTTCCACCTGGCCGGGCGAGGCCAAGGACGACCCGCAGTCGCGCCTGATCAACGAACGCGCCCACGCCAATATCCAGAAGGACGGCACCTACTCGGTGGTGCCGCGCATGTGGGGCGGCGTGACCAACCCGTCCGAGCTGCGCCGCATCGCCGACGTCGCCGACAAGTACAACGTGCCGATGGTCAAGGTCACCGGCGGCCAGCGCATCGACCTTTTGGGCATCAAGAAGGAAGACCTGCCGGGCGTGTGGAAGGATCTGGACATGGCCTCCGGCCATGCCTACGGCAAGTCGATCCGCACCGTGAAGACCTGCGTGGGCAGCGAGTTCTGCCGCTTCGGCACACAGAACTCGACCCAGCTGGGCATCGACCTGGAACACGACCTGTTCAACATGTGGTCGCCGCACAAGGTCAAGCTGGCCGTCTCCGGCTGCCCGCGCAACTGCGCCGAGGCCGGCATCAAGGACGTCGGCATCATCGGTGTGGATTCGGGCTTCGAGATGTACATCGGCGGTAACGGCGGCATCAAGACCGAGGTGGCCGAGTTCTTCGTCAAGGTGAAAACCGCCGAGGAAGTCCGCGAATACAACGCTGCCTTCCTCCAGCTGTACCGCGAGGAAGCCTTCTACCTGGAGCGCACCGTGCACTACATGCAGCGCGTCGGCATGGAGCACATCAAGAAGGCCGTGCTGGAAGACGAAGCCAACCGCAAGGCCCTGGCCGCCCGCCTGCAATACGCCCTGTCGTTCGAGCAGGACCCGTGGAAAGAACGCATCGAGACCCCGGTGCTGAAGAAAGAATTCGACCGCATCCCGGTTGTTGCCGTCGAGGAGGCCGCTGTATGAACTGGCTGGATATCTGTGCCCTGGAAGAAATCAACGTGCTCGGCTCGCGCATCGTCGACGGCCCGAAAGGCGACATCGCCATCTTCCGTACCAGCAACGATGAAGTGTTTGCCCTCGACGACCGCTGCCCGCACAAGGGCGGGCCGCTGTCCCAGGGGCTGATCTACGGCAAGCGCGTGGCCTGCCCGCTGCACAACTGGCAGATCGACCTGGAAAGCGGCGAAGCACTGGCCCCGGATGTCGGCTGCTCGCACAAGTACCCGGTGAAGGTGGAAGGCGGCCGCGTGCTGCTGGCCCTCAAGACCCTCAGCGACTGCGCGTAACACCCGGTCAGGGAGCGTGGCCAGACCGCGCTCCCGCACCGCCTCTTTGAACCGGTGCCAACGGAGGCACCCTACGGACCGCTGCGGTTGCGGTCCTCGACAGGAAGCAGTGCCATGACAACCTCATCCAGGACTCAGCTCACCGCGTCCACCTGCTGCTACTGCGGCGTGGGTTGCGGGGTGCTGATCGAGCATGACGGCGAGACGATTCTGGGGGTCAGTGGCGACCCCGAGCATCCGGCCAACTACGGCAAGCTGTGCAGCAAGGGCTCGACCCTGCACCTGACCGGCGACCTCGATGCCCGTGCGCTCTACCCCGAACTGCGCCTGGGCAAAGGCCTGGCGCGCTCGCGTACCGACTGGGACAGCGCGCTCGACCATGCGGCCAGCGTGTTTGCCGAGACCATTCGCGAACACGGCCCGGACAGCGTGGCCTTCTACATCTCCGGCCAGTTGCTGACCGAGGACTACTACGCCTTCAACAAGCTGGCCCGCGCGTTGGTCGGCACCAACAATATCGACAGCAACTCGCGCCTGTGCATGAGTTCGGCCGTGGTCGGCTACAAGCGCAGCCTGGGCGCCGACGCCCCGCCGTGCAACTACGAAGACATCGAGCTGAGCGACTGCCTGCTGATCGCCGGCTCCAACATGGCCTACGCCCACCCGGTGCTGTTCCGCCGTCTGGAAGAAGCCAAGGCGCGCCGCCCCGAGATGAAGGTCATCGTCGTCGACCCGCGCCGCACCGACACCTGCGATCTGGCCGACCTGCACCTGGCGATCCTGCCGGGCACCGACGTCGCCCTGTTTCACGGCATCCTGCACCTGCTGCTGTGGGAAGGCTGGATCGACCGCCGCTACATCGACGCCCACACCGAAGGTTTCGACGCCCTCAAGAGCCTGGTGCGCGACTACACCCCGGCGGCCGTGGCCGACATCTGCGGCATCGGTCAGGCCGACCTGCTGCGCGCTGCCGAACTGATCGGCAAGGCGCCGAGTTTTCTCTCGCTGTGGTGCATGGGCCTGAACCAGTCCAGTTCCGGCAGTGCCAAGAACAGCGCGCTGATCAACCTGCACCTGGCCACCGGACAGATCGGCCGTCCCGGTGCCGGCCCCTTCTCGCTCACCGGCCAGCCCAACGCCATGGGTGGCCGCGAGACCGGCTCGCTGGCCAACCTGCTGCCCGGCCACCGCGAGGCCGGCAATGCCGGGCACCGCGCCGAGGTCGCCGACTACTGGGGTGTCGACAGCCTGCCAGAGAGCAACGGCCTGACCGCCGTGGAGCTGTTCGAGTCGGTGCGCAGCGGCCAGATCAAGGCCCTGTGGATCGCCTGCAGCAACCCCGCGCAGTCCCTGCCCGACCAGAGCAAGGTGCACGAAGCGCTGCGCAACTGCCCCTTCGTGGTGGTTCAGGAAGCCTTCGCCACCACCGAAACCTGTGCCTACGCCGACCTGCTGCTGCCCGCCGCCAGCTGGGGCGAGAAGGAAGGCAGCGTGACCAACTCCGAACGGCGCATCACCCATGTGCGCCGCGCCGTGCCAGCGCCCGCAGAGGCGCGGCCTGACTGGGCCATCACCTGTGATTTCGCCCGTCGCCTGGAACACCATCTACGCCCCGGCCTGCCCAGCCTGTTCGACTTCGACAGCCCCGAAAGCCTGTTCGAGGAATACAAGCAACTGACCCGCGAGCGCGACCTGGACCTGTCCGGCCTGTCCTACGCCATCCTCGATGAGCAGGGCCCGCAGCAGTGGCCGTTTCCCGCTGGCGCCAGCACCGGCAGCCCACGCCTGTATGGCGATGGCCGGTTCGCCACCGACAGCGGCCGCGCCCAGTTCGTCAGCGAGGCCTACCAGGCTCCGCGCGACAAGCGCGAGGCACGCTACCCGCTGAGCCTGCTCACCGGCCGCCTGCGCGACCAGTGGCACGGCATGAGCCGCACCGGCACCGCCGCGCGCCTGTTCAGTCACGCCCCGGAAGCCCAACTGAGCCTGCACCCGGACGAGTTGCGCCGACGCCATCTGAACAGTGGTGATCTGGTCGCCGCGCGCAGCCGCCGTGGCAGTCTGATCCTGCCGGTCGTGGCCGATGCCGCTATCCGTCCCGGCCAGGCCTGGCTGCCGATGCACTGGGGCGATCGCTTTCTCAAGGGCCTGGGCAGCAACGTACTGACCCAGCCGGCCTTCGATCCGCTGTCCAAGCAGCCGGAACTCAAGCTCAGCACCATCGAGGTGAGCAAGGTCGAGTTGCCCTGGCAGCTGTTCGCCTTGGTCGAGGGTGATGTGCAGCATCGCCTCAGCCAGCTGCGGCCGCTGTTCGACGGTTTCGCCTTCGCCAGCCTGACCCTCACCGGGCGCGAGCGCCCGGCCCTGCAGATCCGCGCCGCCAGCGTGGTCGCACCGGAGCCCGACCTGCTGGCGCAAATCGATGCCCTGCTCGACCTCGACCATGGCCCGGTGCTGGCCTACGACGATCCGCGCCGCACCGTGGGCAAGCGCGTGCGCATCGAGGACGGCCGCATCACCGCGCTGCGCCTGGCCGGCGAAACCATGGCCCGCGACTGGCTGAAAAGCCTGTGGCAGGAGGGTAAGGCCGATGCCGAGCTGCGCCGCTGGCTGCTGGCCCCCCGCTCCACGCCACCAGGCTCAGCCACCGAACAGCAGCCGCAGAAAACCCTGTGCAACTGCCTGAACGTCAGCGAACAGGCGATCTGCGCCGGCATCGCCCGTGGCCTGGATCTGGATGGCCTGAAGAACGAACTCAAATGTGGCACCAGCTGTGGCTCGTGCGTACCGGAAATCAAACGCCTGCTGGCCACCCAGCCAGTGGCGGTCAATGCCTGAGGAGAAGCCCATGCACGGTAAAGTCTGGTTGGTAGGTGCCGGCCCCGGTGATCCGGAACTGCTCACCCTCAAGGCGGTGAAAGC
>CALMID010000046.1 GCA_937863915.1 uncultured Pseudomonas sp. | reverse complement strand
CGCAGGCCGATGAGCCAGGCCATGGCAAGGTATTGGTGGTGGATGGTGGTGGCTCGCTGCGCCGTGCCCTGCTGGGCGACATGATCGCCGAGAAAGCGGCCAAGAACGGCTGGGAAGGCATGGTGATCTATGGTTGCGTGCGTGACGTTGATGTCCTGGCGCAGACCAATCTGGGCGTGCAGGCGCTGGCCAGCCATCCGATGAAGACCGACAAGCGTAATATCGGCGATCTGAATGTGCCGGTGACCTTTGGCGGCGTGACCTTCACGCCGGGCGAATATGTTTATGCCGACAACAACGGCATCATCGTTTCCCCGCAGCCGCTGAAAATGCCCGAGTAAGCTGTTGATGTTGCCAGGCCCGGCGCACTGCCGGGCTGCTGGCTGATGGAGCAAGCATGTACGACGAGCCCAATCCAGCGGCTGGCCTGATCCACGCGCAACTGCTCGACGGCCGTGGCGGCGCGCGCCAGGTTGAGTCCGCCGAGCTGCCTTCACTGCAAGTCGGGCCAGGCGAAAGCTTGTGGTTGCACTGGGATCGCAGTCATCCGCAGGCGCAGGCCTGGTTGCGCGAGCAGAGCCTGTTGAGCGGTTTTGCCTGCGACCTGTTGCTGGAAGAAAACACCCGGCCACGTTTACTGCCCCTGCCTGATGAACAGTTGCTGCTGTTCCTGCGTGGGGTCAACCTCAATCCCGGAGCGGAACCCGAGGACATGGTTGCGGTGCGCATCTTTGCCAGCGCCAGCCAGGTCATTTCCCTGCGCTTGCGTCCGCTGCGGGCTACCGATGAGGTGCTGGCCGAGCTGGCGCAAGGCATCGGCCCGCGTACCAGCGGCGAGTTGCTGCTGCGCCTTACGGAGGCCATGACCGACAAGAGCGACCAGTTGATGACCGAGCTGTCGGAGCAGCTCGATACCCAGGAGGAGCTGATGGAGTTGGATGAGCGTAATCATCCGGAACATCAGCAACTGCTTCAGGTGCGTCGCCGCGCTGCCGGTTTGCGCCGGTTCCTGGCGCCACAGCGTGATCTCTATGCGCAACTGTCGCGCACTGGCTTTGGCTGGCTGGGCGGTCTGGCCGAGCAGTGGAATGAGCTGCACAACCGCCTGACGCGTCAGCTGGAAGAGCTGGAAATGCTGCGCGAGCGAGTCAGCCTGGTGCTCGAGTCGGAACATCGGCGCATGAGCGAGGGCATGAATCGCACCATGTACCTGCTCAGTATCGTCACCTGTTTCTTTCTGCCGCTGAGTTTCATCACTGGCTTGCTGGGCATCAACTTAGGAGGCATGCCGGGCGCGGAGCATCCTTATGGCTTTTTCATGGCCTGTGTCCTCATTGGTGTCCTGGCACTTTCTCAGTGGCTGCTGTTTCGCCGGCTGCGCTGGCTGTAATCGCTGTGACTTCGCCGAAGATGGCGGCGTCTAGCCGACATAGTGCCTGTGGAGGTGAGTATGCAAGATCCCTTTGAAGAGTCGCTGCGCGACTTGCTGAAAGCCTCACCAGGTAGCCATGACGACGATGCCTGCTTGGGGCGGGTATTGAAGACGGCCAACCGTCAGGTTGGCGTTGGTGATCTGTTTTCCATGATGGGGCGCTGGGTGCCGGCTCTGATGATGGCGCTGAACAATGGTTCGGCGCACTGGGCACCGGTATCGCGTCTCGACCGTTCTCATCGTTCTGCTGACAAGGCTGAGTGACTATGCAATTCGATCCCTGGACTCAAGGTCTGGTGAGTGCCATGACCGCCATCTGGACCAAGGCGGCGGGCTTCATTCCCAATCTGTTTGCGGCGCTGGTACTGGTGCTGGTTGGCTTTGTGGCCGCCAAGCTGCTCGACACCCTGCTGTCCAAACTACTGGCTAAGCTCGGACTCGACCGCCTGATGGGCGGCACCGGCCTGACTAAGCTGCTGGTGCGTGCCGGCATCCATGCACCGGTCTCCAGTCTGGTCGGCAAGGTGGTGTACTGGTTCGTCGTGCTGATCTTTGTGGTCACCGCCGTCGACTCGCTGGGTCTGGAGCGCCTGTCGGCCACTCTGGATCTGTTTGCTCAATACCTGCCGAAGATGTTTGGTGCAGCCCTGGTGCTGCTCGGCGGTTTGCTGCTGGCACAGCTGGCCAATGGTCTGGTGCGTGGTGCGGCCGAAGGTGTGGGGCTGGAGTACGCCAGCGGTTTGGGGCGGATTGCTCAGGGTCTGGTGATCATCATCAGTATCTCGGTGGCCATCGGCCAGCTGGAGATCAAGACCGATCTGCTCAATCTGGTGATTGGCATCGTGCTGATCAGCGTCGGCCTGGCCGCCGCCCTGGCGCTGGGGCTGGGTAGCCGTGAGGTGGCCGGGCAGATCATTGCCGGCATCTATGTGCGCGAGCTCTATCAGGTTGGTGATCAACTCAAGGTCGGCGACGTTGAAGGGCAGATCGAAGAGATTGGCACGGTCAAAACCGTGCTGCTGACCGACAGCGGAGAGTTGATTTCGCTGGCTAATCGCGCTTTGCTTGAGCAGCGCGTCAGCAGTCGCTGATCCGCGCGTTCGCCAGCGTCACGCGCGGCGCCGGACTGGTTTGTCCGGCGTCCTCGATCAGGCTATCGGCTGACTCCCTTGAACGATCTGCATTTGTCCAAAACGGCTTACGACCCGCGCCAGCTCACGGATGAGGAACTGGTTCAGCGGGCGCACGTCGAGCTGTTTCACATCACCCGTGCCTATGAAGAGTTGATGCGCCGCTATCAGCGCACGCTGTTCAACGTCTGTGCTCGTTATCTGGGCAATGATCGCGACGCTGACGATGTCTGTCAGGAGGTCATGCTCAAGGTGCTCTACGGCCTGAAAAACTTCGAAGGCAAGTCGAAGTTCAAGACCTGGCTGTACAGCATTACCTACAACGAATGCATCACCCAGTACCGCAAGGAAAAGCGCAAGCGTCGCCTGCTCGACGCCCTGAGCCTGGACCCGCTGGAGGAAGCCTCGGAAGAGCAGGCGCCCAAGCAGGAAGAGAAGGGCGGTCTGGATCGCTGGCTGGTGCATGTCAATCCGATTGACCGGGAAATTCTGGTGCTGCGTTTTGTCGCAGAGCTGGAGTTCCAGGAAATCGCCGACATCATGCACATGGGCCTGAGCGCCACGAAAATGCGCTACAAGCGCGCCCTCGATCGCCTGCGGGAAAAATTTGCCGCGCCAGTCGCTGACGAATAGTTGACGCTATTCTTCAAAATTTCGTGAAAACAATGGTAGAATCGCGGCATTGAGTCGTCCGGATATTTTTTTGACGACTCGCGGACCACTAAATTAGATGGGGATTTAACGGATGAAACTGAAGAACACTCTGGGCCTGGTTATCGGCTCTCTGCTGGCCGCCGCTGCTGCAAACGCTGTGGCTCAAGGTCAAGGCGCTGTCGAGCTGGAAGCATTCGGCAAGCGTTACTTCACCGACAGCAGCAGCAACATGGACGAAGGCAACCTGTTCGGCGGCTCCATCGGTTACTACCTGACCGAAGACGTTTCCCTGGGCCTGTCCTACGGTGAGTACCACGATATTCGTTCCGAGAACGGTACCGGCAACAAGGACATCAAGGGCAACCTGGCTTCCCTGGATGCCTTCTACCACTTCGGCACTTCCGGAGACGCTCTGCGTCCTTATGTTTCCGCCGGTTTTGCTCACCAGAACATCAGCAACGTTCCGGATCGTACTGGTCGTGACCACAGCACCTTCGCCAACATTGGTACCGGTGTTAAGTACTTCCTGACCGAAAACTTCTTCGCCAAGGCTGGCGTTGACGCTGCCTACAACATCGACGCCGGTGAAACCGAGTGGCTGGCTGGTGTTGGCGTTGGTCTGAACTTCGGTGGCGCTGCTGCCCCGGTTGCTGCTGAGCCGGCTCCGGAAGTCTGCACCGACAGCGACAACGATGGCGTGTGCGACAACGTTGACAAGTGCCCGGACACCCCGGCCAACACCACCGTTGATGCCGATGGCTGCCCGGCTGTTGCCGAAGTGGTTCGCGTTGAGCTGGACGTGAAGTTCGACTTCGACAAGGCCCAGGTCAAAGAAGAAAGCTACGGCGACATCAAGAACCTGGCTGACTTCATGGGTCAGTACCCGCAGACCACCACCACCGTTGAAGGTCACACCGACTCCGTTGGTACCGACGCTTACAACCAGAAGCTGTCCGAGCGCCGTGCCGGTGCCGTGCGTGACGTGCTGGTCAACCAGTACGGTGTAGGCGCCGAGCGCGTCAGCTCCGTTGGTTACGGTGAGTCCCGTCCGGTTGCCGACAACGCTACCGAAGCCGGTCGCGCTGTTAACCGTCGCGTAGAAGCTGAAGTAGAAGCCCAGGCCAAGTAATTCGCCCGGCGCTTCACGAAAAACCCGGCTTAGGCCGGGTTTTTCTTTGCCTGAAGAAAAGCAGGCAAGGGTGGGTATATCGCCTGCCTGCTGCTGGTGCGGCATATGGCCAAGATGCCTCCTATTGGGGCGAGATGGCTGATCTTCTTTGTGCTCGCATATTGCGTAGGCCTTTGTTTATTAAGCTCTTTAAGTTTCCTGTTGATGATGTGCTGTTGGCCCGGATATTGCGATTCATAGCGTGCAGAGTGCTGCGCAACGCCGCGTAGTCATCATTCACTGATCCTGTCGAGGCGGTGCTTCGGGTGCTTCCCGGCCGTTCGATAGGGTCAACAATGAGCGCCGCGCCCCTGAACCAATGAAGGTCTTCCACCGCGTGCCGGGTCAGCTATTGACCGGCTGTTGGGGCTGGCCTTCGTCGGTACAGGACAGACAACACATGATCTTCGGTCGCAGAAAGCGCAAGCCAATCAGCATTCCGGCCAAACCGGTCAAGGAATGGAAGTACACCACCTGCAACTACTGCTCGACCGGCTGTGCCATCGAGCTGGGCCTGGGCGAGGACGGTCGCATTGTCACCAGCCGCGGCCATGCCGGCGCCGACGTCAATCGCGGCAAGCTGTGCATCAAGGGGCTGCTGGAGCACGAGCTGTTCGAATCTCCCGGGCGTGGCACGGTGCCGCTGGCGCGCGACAAGGCCCATCTGCCATTCCAGCCGACCAGCTGGGACGCCGCGCTGGACACCACGGCGGCGAAGATCAAGGAAATCCAGGCCAAATACGGCCGTGACGCCTTCGCCGTGGTCTCCACCGGCCAGCTGCTCACCGAGGAGTTCTACACCCTGGGCAAGCTGGTGCGCGGGCAGATCGGCACCAACAACTACGACGGCAACACCACCCTGTGCATGGCCTCGGCGGTGTCCGGCTACAAGCGCAGCTTCGGCAGCGACGGCCCGCCCGGCTGCTACGACGATTTCGAGCACACTCACTGCCTGATGGCCTTCGGCTCCAACCTGCCGGAGCAGCACCCGATCATCTACTGGCGCCTGAAGGAGGCGCTGGAGAAGCGCAAGTTCCCGCTGATCGTCATCGACCCGCGGGTGACCATGCTGGCGCAGTTCGCCGACATCCACCTGCCGATCACCCCGGGCACCGACTGCGTGCTGATCAACGCCATGCTCCACGTGATCTTCAAGGAAGGCCTGGAGGACAAGGACTACATCGCCGCGCACACCAACGGCCTCGACGAGTTGCGCGCGCTGGTAGCCGACTACGACCCCAAGACCGCCCAGCACATCTGCGGCGTCGACGAAGACCGCATCCGTACCGTGGCGCGCCTGTATGCCAAGGCGCCGGCAGCCATGAGCATCTGGACCATGGGCATCAACCAGTCCACCCATGGCTCGGACGGCGTGGTCAACATCAACAACCTCAACCTGGTCACCGGCAATATCGGCCGACCGGGCGGCACCAGCCTGTCGATCACCGGCCAGTGCAACGCCATGGGCACCCGCGAGTGGTCGTCCTGCTCGGGGCTGCCCGGCTACCGGGCGCTGGAGAAGGACAAGGATCGCAAGACCGTGGCCGATTTCTGGGGCGTGGACCCGGACTTCTTCCCGACGGCGCGCGGCCTGTCGCAGACCGATATCTTCCCGGCCATCGAGACCGGCGAGATCAAGGGCCTGTGGCTGGTGGCGACCAACCCCATGACCTCCATGCCCAACCAGCCGCGCATCCGCAAGGCGATGGAGAAGCTCGAGTTCCTGGTGGTGCAGGACGTCTACCAGGACGTCGAGACCACCCAGTACGCCCATGTGTATTTCCCCGCCGCCGTGTGGGCCGAGAAGCAGGGCTGCCACACCAACACCGAGCGACGGGTGAACCTGACGCGCAACGTACTGCCGCCCTATGCCGACTCCAAGCCGGACTTCTGGATCTTCAACCAGATGGCCAAGCGCTTCATGGACCGCAACGTCATCCATTTCCCGGACGACACCGAAGCGGCCTTCGACGAGATGCGCGAGCTGTCCAAGGGCGCCGGGCGCACCCTGGACATCTCCGGCATGAGCTACGACCGCATCGAGGCGGCGCGCGGCATCCAGTGGCCCTACAGCGAGGCGCAGGCTGCGGCCGACGAGGCCGTGCACGGCGCGCCGGGTACCTTCGACATGCTCAGGCGGCAGGACTACCTGGGCGAGCGCCGGCTCTACGCCGATGGTCGTTTCCAGACCGACGACGGCCGCGCCAAGCTGATTCCGGTGCGCTTCGTCAACAACAACGAATG
>CALMID010000045.1 GCA_937863915.1 uncultured Pseudomonas sp. | reverse complement strand
GCCGCATAGAGCGCTGGCAGGAAGAGCAGGGTCAGCGCCGTGGCGACGATCAGGCCGCCCATGATGGCGACCGCCATCGGCCCGAAGAACACGCTGCGCGACAGCGGGATCATCGCCAGCACGGCAGCCAGAGCGGTCAGCACAATCGGCCGGAAGCGCCGCACAGTGGCCTCGATGATGGCGTGCCAACGGTCCAGACCGCTGGCGATGTCCTGCTCGATCTGGTCGACCAGAATCACCGAGTTACGCATGATCATCCCCGCCAGGGCGATGGTGCCGAGCATGGCGACAAAGCCGAACGGCTGCTGGAACACCAGCAGGAACAGAGTCACGCCGATCAGGCCCAACGGCGCGGTGACGAACACCATGGCCGTGCGCGAGAAGCTCTTGAGCTGCAGCATCAGCAGCGTCAGAACCACCACGATGAACAGCGGCACACCGGCGTTGACCGACTTCTGCCCGCGCGCCGAATCCTCAACGGTACCGCCGACGTCCAGCAGGTAGCCATCCGGCAACTTGGCGCGGATCGGCTCCAGGGTCGGCAGGATCTGCTTGACCACGCTGGCCGGCAGTTCCTTGTCGTAGATATCAGCGCGCACGGTCACATTGGGCAGACGGTTACGGTGCCAGATGATGCCTTCCTCGAAACCGTACTCAAGCGTGGCGACCTGCGACAGCGCCACACTCTTGCCGTTGTCGGTCGGTACCGCCAGGCTCGGCAGCAGGCCCAGCTCCTGACGCTCGCGCACGGTACCGCGCAGCTGGATGTCGATCAGTTCGTTGCCTTCGCGGAACTGGCTGACCACCTGACCGGACAGCGCGCTCTGCAGGAACTGCGACAGGTTGGCGGTGCTCACGCCCAGGGCGCGGGCACGGTCCTGGTCGATGATCAGGCGCACCACCTTGCTCGGTTCTTCCCAGTCCAGGTGCACGTTGACCACATGGGGGTTGTCGCGCACCTTGTCGGCCACCTGACGGGCCAGCGCGCGGACTTCGTCGATATGCTCGCCGGAAACGCGGAACTGCACCGGATAGCCCACGGGCGGACCGTTCTCCAGACGCGACACGCGTGAACGCAGGGTCGGGAACTGCTCGCCCATCACGCCGATCAGCCACTCGCGCACCGCTTCGCGGTCCTGGATGCTCTTGGTCAGCACCACGAACTGGGCAAAGCTGGCGGCCGGCAACTGCTGGTCCAGCGGCAGATAGAAGCGCGGCGAGCCGGTACCGACATAGGCCACATAGTTGTCGATGCCCTCATGCTCCTGAAGCAGCTTCTCAAGGCGCGCCACCTGGGCCTCGGTGGCCTTGAGCGAGGCACCCTCGTTGAGCTTGAGGTCGACCATGATTTCCAGACGCCCGGAGGCCGGGAAGAACTGCTGCGGCACGAAGCGGAACAGCAGCACCGAGGCGACGAAAGCCCCTACGGTGAGCATGATCACCAGCCGGCGACGGCGCACACACCACTCCACCAGCGTACGCACGCGGCGATAGAACGGCGTGCCGTAGGGGTCCTGGCCATGACCGTGCTTGGCCGCATGCAACTTGGCCAGGTCCGGCAGCAGGCGATCACCCAGGTAAGGCACGAAGACCACGGCGGCGATCCACGACACCACCAGGGCGATGGTCACCACCTGGAAGATCGAACGGGTGTACTCGCCGGTACCGGACTGCGCGGTGGCAATCGGCAGGAAGCCGGCGGCGGTGATCAGCGTGCCGGTGAGCATGGGGAAGGCCGTGCTGGTCCAGGCGTAACTGGCCGCCTTGAGGCGGTCGTAGCCCTGCTCCATCTTGATCGCCATCATCTCCACGGCAATGATCGCGTCATCCACCAGGAGGCCCAGCGCCAGCACCAGCGCGCCGAGGGAAATCTTGTGCAGGCCGATGCCGAAGTAATGCATGGCGGCGAAGGTCATCGCCAGCACCAGCGGGATCGACAGTGCCACCACCAGGCCAGTGCGCATGCCGAGGGAGAAGAAGCTCACCAGCAGCACGATGATCAGCGCCTCGGTGAGCACGCGGACGAACTCGCCAACACCGGTTTTCACCGCCGCTGGCTGATCGGACACCTTGCGCAGCTGCAGGCCGGCCGGCAGGTTTTCCTGCAGGCGGGCGAACTCGGCCTCCAGGGCTTCACCCAGCACCAGAATGTCGCCACCGGTCTTCATCGACACGGCAATGCCGATGGCATCCTCGCCCATGAAGCGCATGCGCGGCGCGGGCGGATCATTGAAGCTGCGGCTGACCTCGGCCACATCACCCAGGCGGAAAGTCCGGTCACCGACGCGGATAGGGAACTCACGGATTTCCTCGACGGTCTTGAAGCTGCCACTCACGCGGAGCTGTACCCGGTCCGAGGGGGTTTCGAAGAAGCCAGCGGCCGCCACCGCATTCTGCTCCTCCAGCGCCTTCTGCACCGCGGCCATGGGCAGGCCGAGCGTGGCCGCCTTGACGTTGGACAGCTCGATCCACACCTTCTCGTCCTGCAGGCCAACCAGCTCGACCTTGCCGACGTCCTTGACCCGCTGCAGCTGCAGCTGCACACGGTCGGCGTAGTCCTTCATCACCGCGTAGTCGAAACCTTCACCGGTCAGCGCGTAGATATTGCCGAAGGTGGTGCCGAATTCATCGTTGAAGAACGGCCCCTGGATGCCCTGGGGCAAGGTGTAGCGAATGTCGCTGACCTTCTTGCGCACCTGGTACCAGAGGTCGGGAATATCCCGCGAATGCATGGAGTCGCGGGCGATGAAGGTCACCTGGGACTCACCCGGACGGGAGAAGGAGACGATCTTGTCGAAATCGCCGGTCTCCATCAGCTTCTTCTCGATGCGCTCGGTAATCTGCCGCGAGACTTCCTCGGCACTGGCGCCCGGCCAGTTGGTCTTGATCACCATGGCCTTGAAGGTAAAGGGCGGATCCTCGCTCTGACCCAGCTTGGTGTAGGAGATAGCCCCGACAATGCCCAGCAGGATCATGACGTAGAGAACGATCTGGCGGTTTTTCAGCGCCCAGGCGGAAAGGTTGAAGCCCACGAGCCTTACTCCCCGGCAACCAGTTGGACGTTGCGGTTGTCGCGATCGACCGGACGCACCTTCTGCCCTTCACGGAGCACCTGAACACCGGCGGCCACCACCCAGTCGCCCGGGCTCAGACCGTCGAGCACCGGCACGCGCTCCTCGCCATAGGCGCCGACCTTGACCGCCACGCGCTTGAGGCTGGAGGTTTTCGGATCGACCACCCAGACATAGGGCTGGCCCTTTTCGGCGGTCAGCGCGGCCAACGGAACGGACAGCGGCACATGCTCGCCGGAGCGGATGAATACCCGCGCGCTCTGGCCAAGCTCGGCCGGCACCTTGGCTTCGCTGAAAGCCACGCGGGCGGCGAAGGTCCGCGACAGCGGATCGGCGGCAGGCGACAGCTCGCGGACCAGACCGGCATAGCGCTTGCCCGGCTGCGACCAGAGTTCGACGGCCACCACCTGGCCGATCTTGAAGCGTTCGATGGCATGCTCCGGCAGGCTGATCACCACCTCGCGGTCACCATCGGCGGCCAGGGTGAACACCTGCTGACCGGCAGCCACCACCTGGCCAACCTCGGCCTTGCGAGTGGCAATCACCCCATTCTGCGGGGCACGCAACACGGCATAGCCCGCCTGGTTGCTGGCCACGTTGTACTCGGCCTTGACCTGCTTGAGGCGTGCCTCGCCGGCGCGATAGAGGTTCTCGGCATTGTCGTACTGCGAGCGGCTGACCATCTGCCGCGCCAGCAGGGTCTTGTAGCGGTCGCGCTCGGTGCGCACCAGCTGCAGGTTGGCCTCGGCGGCGGCGACCTGTGCACGCATGGCTTCCAGCTGCAGACGGACGTCCTCGGGGTCCAGTTCAGCCAACGGCTGGTCCTTCTTCACCCGCTCGCCCACCTCGACTAGGCGCCGGCTGATCTTGCCGGCGATGCGGAAGGCCAGCTCCGGCTCCAGGCGCGCACGCACCTCGCCCGGATAGGTATCCACCGCGTCACCCGCCGGAATCGGCTGCACCACCAGCGCCGGGCGCGCCGGCGGCTCGACTTTATCGCCGCCGCCACAGGCGGTCAGGCTGGCAATCAGGATAAACGGCAGGGCAACAGGCAAGGCTCGACGCAACATGATGGTGACCTTTTCACAAACAAGGTTTTGAATATTTATACTGCCGGGTATAGTAAAAATAGCAAACTCACCAGTCCAGTATTTCCTAGAAAATGTCTGACAAAAGATTGCCGAGTACCGGCCCCGGCCGCCCGAAGGATCAAGCCAAGCGTCTGGCCATCCTCGAAGCGGCAAAAACCCTGTTCATGCGCAACGGCTACGAAGGCAGCAGCATGGACGCCATCGCCGCCGAAGCCGGGGTTTCCAAGCTCACGGTGTACAACCACTTCACCGACAAGGAGACGCTGTTCTCGGCCGCGGTGAAGTCCAAGTGCGAGGAGCAGCTGCCTGAGCTGTTCTTCGACCTGCCCGATGGCGCGTCACTGGAAAAGGTGCTGCTGAATATCGGCCGCGGCTTCGTGCAGCTGATCAACAGCCGCGAATCCATCGAGCTGCTGCGGGTCATGGTGACCCTGGCCACCACCGACCCGACCCTGGGCCAGCTGTTCTTCAATGCCGGCCCGCAGCGGGTGCTGAATGAACTCGAAGGGCTGCTGCGCAAGGCCGCCAGCCAGGGCAAGCTGCAGATCGACAACCCGCTCAATGCCGCCGAGCACTTCCTCAGCCTGCTCAAGGGCGGTTGCCACTTCCGCCTGCTGGTGGGCAGCTGCAGCGCACCGACCGCCGAGGAAGAGGCCAGCCATGTGGCCGAGGTGGTGCAGCTGTTCCTGCGCGCGTATCGCGCCTAGCAGGCTGTTGAAAACGTTGGCGAGGCAGCCAGCGCAAGGCAAAAACAGGCGAAGAAGCGCAGTTTACGAGCGGTAAATGAGCATTCTGAGCCTGTTTTTAACACTGCGATGGCAACGCAGGTAGTTTTCAACAGCCTGCTAGCCCTGATCAGACCTTGAGGGCTTTCTTCGGGTAGATGTCGTAACGGCTGGATTTGCCTTCCAGCACATAGCCCGGCTTGATCCCCTCGATGGCAGGCGCCTTGCGCGGGCGCTTGACCACCACCCGGTGGCTGGCCAGTTGCAGGGCGGCCGACAGTAACTCCGGGGCATCCAGATCATCACCGACAAAGGGCCGGAACAGGCGCATCTCCTTCTTCACCAGCGCGCTCTTGTCGCGATGGGGAAACATGGGGTCAAGGTAGATCACCTGCGGCGCCTCGCCCTGCCACTGCTGCATCAGCGCGATGGCATTGCCGCACAACAGGCGCATGCGCGCGGCAATCGGCGCCACCTCGGCATCACGCTGAGCGCGGGCCAGGCCGTCTTCGAGCAGGGCGGCGATCAGCGGTTGGCGCTCGATCAGAGTCATCTCGCAGCCCAGACTGGCCAGCACGAAGGCATCGCGACCGAGACCGGCCGTGGCATCCAGCACCGTAGGCCGCACACCGGACTGCACCCCCACGGCCTTGGCGATCATCTGCCCACTGCCACCGCCAAACTGGCGCCGGTGCGCCACCGCGCCCTCGACAAAGTCCACCCGCACCGGGCCCGGCGCCCCAGGGCCGAGTTCCAGTAGCTGCAGGCCGGCATCGCCCAGCTGCAAGGCGAAATCGGCCTCGCCCTGCAGTCTCAGCCCCAGGCGCTGCGCCCATTGCCGGGCCGCCTGATCGTGCTGGGGCGCCAGGGAATCCATGCGCAGCGAAGCCGCCTGCCGTTCGTCGCTCATCTCTGCCATCTGCTCAAAAAACACTCAAAAAAAGCCATACCCGGCCGATGACCAGACCAATGCGGCGCAATTGTGCCAGAGCCACCAGCAGGACACTCCATGTTTGATGTCACTCACGCCCCGCGCAGCGCCCAGGCAAGTCCGGCGCGCGACCTGCAGAGCAGCCTGGATCAGGCCGTTGCCGAATCTATCGACTACCAGATCTTGCGCCGTACCCTGATGCCGGATGCCGAGCCGGTGGAGCCCGTAGCCGTCGAAAGCGCCGAGGCGGCCAGCGTCAGTCTGGACGGAGAACTGCCGGCCGCTGCCACCGAGGCGGTGGTGCGGGCAGAACAAACCCTGGAGCAACGCTCTCTGGAGCTGAATGTCAGCAGCGAACCGCCCAAGCAGAGCGATCCGCTGGTACTCGACCTGGCCAGCAACGGCCTGCGCACCCGTGGTCTTCTGGACGCTGTGAGCTTCGATCTGGATGCCGATGGACGCCGCGATCGGATCAGCGCCCCGGCTGGCGACGATGCCCTGCTCGCCCTCGACCGCAATGGCAACGGCCGCATCGACGACGGCCGCGAGCTGTTCGGTGACCAGAACGGCGCCGCCAACGGCTTTGCCGAACTGGCCCGCTATGACGACAACCGCGATGGCCAGATCGACCAACTGGATGCGGTGTTCAGCCGCCTCAGCCTGCTGCGTTTCAGCCAGGACGGCCAACAGCAGCAGATCAGTCTGCAACAGGCTGGTGTCAGCAGTATCAGTCTGAACAGCCGCGACACCGACCTGGCGCTGGGCGCCTACGACCGCATCGCCCAACTGGGCAGTTTCAACTTCAGCGACGGCCGCCAGGGGCTGGCTGCCGACCTGTTGCTGGCCCAGCGCTAGCAGGCACTTAACAGCCTGTTAAAGCAGCGCCAGCTGATCTTGCCGCGCACCCGGCAGCTCGGGCAAATCCACCAGGCCCGGCAAGCGCTGCTGCAGCTCCCGATGAAACAGGCAGGCCAGTTCCGGGGCGCGGTGGTTATCCGGGGTATGCAGGAACACGTGGGGCTGCTTGCCCGCCTCTATCCACTGCGCGACCTTGTCCAGCCAGGGCTGCAGAAACGGCAGATTGGCCTCCAGCAGCGGATGGCCGATGAAGCGCAGCTGGGGAAAATCGCTGAACGCCGTCGGCCGCAATGGCAGGCGCGGCTTCTTGCCCTGGGCATGACGGATGGCCGGGCTGTCATCGGTGCAGCTGAACAGTGCCCGCGAATCCAGACAGATACGCTCCACGCCGCGCTCCAGCAGCAGCCGATTGAGCGCCCGCTCGGCCTCACCACGGTCGAAGAACTGCGCATGGCGCACCTCGACCGCCACCGCTCGGTCAGCCAGCTGTTCCAGCAGCCACGCCAGCTCGGTCAACCGTGAAGGACCGAAGCTGGCCGGCAGTTGCAGCCACAGCGGCGACACCCGCGAACCCAGTGGCGCGAGCAGCTGCAGGAACTCACCAAGAGCCGCGCCCTGCTCAAACAGACTGGCACTGTGACTGATCTCGCGGGGCAGCTTGGCGCAGAAATGAAAGTGCGCCGGCATCTGCTCGGCCCAGCGCGCCAGGGTGGCCGGCGCCGGGCGAGCGTAGAAGGTGGTGTTGCCCTCGACGGCATTGAACACCTGGCAGTAGGTCGCCAGGCTCGCCGTTGCCGGCATGTCCGCGGGATACAGCGAGCCACGCCAGGCGGCCTCGCTCCACGAGGGGCAGCCGAGAAAATAAGGCAGCATCAGGCGTACAGATCGAGCCCGAGCACTTCCGGCGCATCGGTAGCGCGCACCAGGTTCGCGGTGCTGGTGTAGCTGGCCAAAGCCTGGCCTACCCGGCCGCCGGTTGGCTGCTGGTAGGCATAGGCCTGGCTGCGGGCGGGCAGGTTCTCACTGCCGGCACTGCTGGCCTGCACCTTACGGGGCTGTGGTTGCGCCTCGAAACCCTGGCTGGCAGACGGGCTGGCCGGCACCTCGCCGCGCAGCTCCACCTCACGCTGGCTTTCGCGCAGGGCCGTGCTCGCCGCCCCGGGACGGGGGCTGCGTTCGGCGCTGTAGCCTTGCAGTGGCGAGTCGATACGCATGATGGAGAACAACAACCTCGGGCTGGTCAGGAAAATCTAGTCAAGGCACGCACGCCTGACAATCGGCAGATGACGGCCGGCCACACAAAGCTCTCAACGCGGCGCCTTGGGCGTGGCTACGTTATCACGCAGATAGATCGGCTGGGCCTGCTCGGCCGCCACCGCCTCGCCACGCAACCAGGCCGGCAGCGCCAGGGTCAGCAGATCCTCGGCATGCGGCAGCAGTGCCGGTGCCTGCCCGGCCAGCCCCTGCGGCAGACGACTGGCAAAGGTGCCCCAGCCGGTACCTGCGGCAAACCAGTCTGCCGCCAAGGCCTGGGGCGGCAGCTCGGCGCGCTCGGGAGGCAGTACCGCCTCGCTGCCGCACAGGCGCATCTCTCCCTCGGTCAGGGCGTAGCAGCCCCAGTACACCTCATCCATCCGCGCATCAATGGCCACCGCCACACGCTCGGCACCCTGCTCGCGGCGCGCCCGCTGGGCCAGCACGGCCAGGTCGGAGATCGGCAGTACCGGACGGTCCAGAGCAAACGCCAGGCCCTGAACCACACCGATGGCAATGCGCACGCCGGTGAAGGCTCCCGGCCCGCGGCCGAAGGCGATGCCATCCAGCGCGCTGAGGGCGACGCCGGCCTCACCCAGCAACTGCTGGATCATCGGCAGCAGGCGCTGGGCATGCAGGCGCGGAATCACCTCGTAATGGCTGTACACGCGGCCGTCATGCAGCAGGGCAACGGAGCAGGCTTCGGTGGCGGTATCCAGGGCCAGCAGCGTGGTCATGTCGGAGTGCTCATATCAGGAGGCCAGGCAGGCAAAGGCGGCGATTTTAACCCGGCAAGCCGGCTGTTTGGCGGGATTATCCGCCACACGGAAACGCCAACGGCCCGCAAGCGGGCCGTTGGCTGAAGACACAGGCGAACTCAGCTGAGCGCGGCCAGTACCTTGGCGGTGATTTCTTCCACCGAACCCACGCCTTCCACCTTGCTGCACTTGGGCGAGCCGGTGGCTGCGGACAGCTTGGAGTAGAAGTCGACCAGCGGCTTGGTCTGCTCGTGGTAGAGGGCCAGGCGCTTGCGCACGGTTTCTTCGCTGTCGTCCGGACGCTGGATCAGCTCTTCGCCCGTCTCGTCATCCTTGCCAGCCACTTTCGGTGCGTTGTGGATGACGTGGTAGACACGGCCAGAAGCCTCATGGACGCGACGACCGGAGATGCGCTGAACGATCTCCTCGTCTTCCACGGCGATTTCCAGCACGGCGTCCAGCGCCACGCCAGCCTGCTGCAGGGCTTCGGCCTGAGGAATGGTGCGCGGGAAACCGTCGAACAGGAAACCGTTGGCGCAATCCGGCTGAGTCAGACGTTCCTTGATCAGGGCAATGATCAGGTCATCGGAAACCAGACCACCGCTGGCCATCACGTCCTTGACCTGCAGGCCCAGCGGAGTGCCGGCCTTGACCGCCGCGCGCAGCATGTCGCCAGTGGAAATCTGCGGAATGCCGAACTTCTCGGTAATGAAGCGAGCCTGGGTACCTTTGCCGGCACCGGGCGCCCCGAGCAGGATCACGCGCATGGTCTAACTCCTCAAGCTGGTGTAAATCGGGGTGAGATTCGCCGCGGCGGGCCAATCTGCGGAAACAGGTTCAGCACTGCATGTCGCATTGCTGAAAAAGGGTGACCACCATACACAGCACCCGGTGGCCAGACAAGCAGCCGAAAGTCGCATCTGTGCCAGCCTAGCCGGTATTGCGCAGGCCTGCCGCAATGCCCGCCACCGAGACCAGCAACGCCTGCTCCAGCGACGCCGGCACTGTGCCGGAGAAGCCTCTGGAACGGGCCAGAAGCTCGACTTGCAGCAGATGCAGCGGGTCCAGATAGGCATCGCGCACACTGATCGATTCACGGGTCTCCGGACTGTGCGAAAGCAGCTGCGACTGAGCAGTCAGCCCCAGCACCACGGCCACCGACTGCGACAATAAGTCGCGAAGATGTTGCCCCAGCGGTCGCAGTTCATCACTGACCAGGCGCTGGTCGTACAGGCTGGCAATACCGGCATCGGCCTTGGCCAGTACCATCTCCAGCATATCGATGCGGGTACGGAAGAACGGCCAGTGCGCGCGCATCTCGCCCAACAGGGCCTGCTCGCCACGCGCCAGGGCCTGCTGCAGGGCCGTTTCCCAGCCCAGCCAGGCCGGCAGCATCAGGCGCGTCTGGGTCCAGGCGAAGATCCACGGAATTGCCCGCAGGCTCTCTACCCCGCCCTCGCGGCGCTTGGCCGGCCGGCTGCCCAGCGGCAGACGCCCCAGCTCCTGCTCCGGGGTGGCCTGGCGGAAATACTCGACGAACTGCGGATGCTCGCGCACCACTGCGCGGTAAGCCGTCACGCCATCGGCCGCCAGGCGGTCCATGGCTTCACGCCAGGCCGGCTGTGGCGCCGGAGGCGGCAGCAGCGTCGCTTCGAGCACGGCCGCCAGGTACAGGTTGAGATTCTGCTCGGCCAGTGCCGGCAGGCCGAACTTGAAGCGAATCATCTCGCCCTGCTCGGTGGTGCGGAAACGCCCGGCCACCGAGCCCGGCGGCTGCGACAGAATCGCCGCGTGCGCCGGCGCACCGCCACGGCCGATGGTGCCGCCACGGCCATGAAACAGCAGCAGCTCGATGCCCTCGGCGGCGCAGATGGCCACCAGACGCTCCTGCGCCCGGTACTGGGCCCAGGCCGCCGCCGTGGTGCCGGCATCCTTGGCCGAATCGGAATAGCCGATCATCACTTCCTGCGGCCCCTGCAGACGGGCGCGATAACCCGGCAGGGCCAGAAGCTGCATCAGCGTCGGCGCGGCATTGTCCAGATCGGCCAGGGTCTCGAACAGCGGCACCACCCGCAGCGATCGCTGTACGCCGGCCTCTTTGAGCAGCAGTTGCACCGCCAGCACATCGGAAGCGGCACCGGCCATGGAGATGACGTAGGAGCCGATGCTGGCCGCCGGCGCCTGCGCCACGACCCGACAGGTGGCCAGCACTTCGGCGGTGTCTGCCGAGGGGCGATGCGACGGCGGCAACAACGGCCGGCGGCTGTCCAGCTCGCGCTGGAGAAAGGCCACCCGCGTCGGCTCGTCCCACTCGGAGTAATGCCCCAGCCCCAGATAGTCGGTGATTTCGCCAAGGGCGGCGGCATGTCGACTGGAATCCTGGCGAATATCCAGGCGCAGCAGGAACAGGCCAAAGGTGGCGGCGCGGCGAATGGTATCGAGCAGGTTGCCTTCGGCGATCACGCCCAGGCCGCACTCGTGCAGCGAGTGGTAGCAAAGCTCCAGCGGCTCCAGCAGCTCGCGGTTGTCCCCCAGTACCAGCGGCCCCGGCGCCACCTCCTGCTCCAGCGCCTGTTCGGCCCAGCGCCGGGTCGCACGCAGACGCTCGCGCAGCTGCTTGAGCAGGCAGCGATAAGGCTCGGCAGACTCCTCGCTGCGCGCCAGCAGCTCCTTGCTCGCCGCCTGCATCGACAGGTCGGCCGCCAGTTGCTCGATGTCGCGCAGGTACAGGTCAGCCGCCATCCAGCGCGCCAGCAGCAGCACCTCGCGGGTCACCACCGCCGTGACATTGGGGTTGCCGTCACGGTCACCGCCCATCCAGCTGGCAAAACGCACCGGTGCGGCAGACAGCGGCAGGCGCAAGCCGGTGGCCGCCTGCAGCTGCCCGTCGACATGGCGGAGAAAGGCCGGCAGCGCCTGCCACAACGAATGCTCGATCACCGCAAAGCCCCACTTGGCCTCGTCCACCGGTGTCGGGCGGCTGCGGCGAATCTCGTCGGTGTGCCAGGCCTCGGCAATCAGCCGGCGCAGGCGCTGCAGGAGCTGCTCACGCTCCTCGGGCAGCAGATCGGCGTGGTCCTTGTCCGCCAGGGCGGCGGCAATACCATCGTATTTCTGGATCAGGGTTCGCCGCGCCACTTCGGTGGGGTGGGCGGTGAGCACCAGTTCGATATCCAGCCGGGCGATCTGCCGCGCCAGCGCCTCGCCACTGTGCCCGCCCGTCAGCAGGCGCTGCAGCAGCTCGCCCAGTGCGCGAGTCGGAAATGGCAGCGGGTCCTGTGCGCGACGGCGGCGAATGCTGTGGTGCTGCTCGGCGATATTGGCCAGGTTGAGGAACTGACCGAAGGCCCGGGCCACCGGCAGCAGTTCATCTTCATCCAGCGCCGCCAGGCTGCTGTGCAGCTGTTCGCTGCCCTCGCTCGAGCCGCGCCGGGCGGCCTTGGCGCCCTTGCGGATACGCTCTATTTCGGCCACGAACTCGGCGCCGAACTGGCTTGCAATGGCCTCACCGAGCAACTCGCCCAACAGGTGCACATCCTCGCGCAAGCGTGGATCGATTTCCGCCATAAGTCATCACCTCGCTGACAACGACAGCCAGCACGCTGGTCAGTCCGCCCGCCTGCCGCCACAGGGCGAACTAGGCTGGTAATACAGCCCCGCGCAAACAAGCAGCCTGCGCTGAGAAAGGCCTGTATCGAGGTATATATGAAGATTCGCGAACTTGCCCGGCACTGGCAGAGTCACGCCACCGAACAGCTGTCACCCACTCGCTATCAGTTGCGCCTGGACCCGGAAGCCAGTGCGCGCCTGGCGGCACTGGCGGAGATGTATCCGCTGCGCAGCGCCGAGGAGCTGCTGGGCGAACTGGTGGGAGCGGCACTGGAAGAACTGGCGGCAAGCTTCCCCTACGTCAAGGGCAGCCGGGTGATCGCCATCGACGAACAGGGCGACCCGCAATATGAGGATATCGGCGCCACCCCGCGCTTTCTCGCGCTGACCCACAAGCACCGGCAGGCCATGCGCGAGAAGGGTGGCTAGTCGATCAAGGCTTGACCACCTGCGGCACTTCCTGACCGGCACAACGCACGGCCTGCTTGCGGTTATCCACCAGC
>CALMID010000044.1 GCA_937863915.1 uncultured Pseudomonas sp. | reverse complement strand
AATCGCCTGCTGCAGAAACTGGTGCTGGAAGACAACTCTCGTACTCCGGGCAAGGTGTTCGCCCTCGACATCAATAGCAAGCAGATGCGCAGCCAGGCTTGGCTGACACCGCGCAGGCTGCTCGGCAATCTTCAGGAAACCCGTCTGAGCATGGTGACTCAGGAGGGACAGCCAGCCCTGAGCCTGCTCCTGAGTCGCGATCGACCGATCTATCTCCAGGGCCAGCAGGTGATCAACCTGTTCTTTAGTGGCGTCCTGCTGATCATGCTGATCAGCGCCGGTATCGGCTACCTGGGCCTGGAAGTCTGGGTCCTGCAGCGCCTGCTGCGCCTGCACCAGCAGGTCGGCCAGATCGGCCAGGACCATCAGCGCGAGCGCCTGACCATGGAAGGTCGCGATGAGCTGGGGCAACTGGCCGGCGAGATCAACCACATGCTTGAGCGGGTCGAGCAGAGCGAAAGCCGTGACCTGGCGATTCTCAACAATATTCAGGATGGTTTCTTCGAACTGGACACCAACGGCCGTGTCCTGACCGCCAATCCGGCCCTGGAAAAGATGCTCGGCTACCCGGGCGGCGCCCTGGAGAACATGGACATGCTGCAGGCATTGAGCGCCGAGGACGCCGTGCGTGCCCGCGAGCTGTTCCGTGAAGCCATCCACAGCGATGGCAATACGGTGATCAGCGTGCCCTTGCAACGGCGCAATGGCAGTTATGGCCATTTCGAGGGGCGTTTCTCTCCCATCCGTGACAGCCAGGGCACGCTGCTGGGCTATCGCGGCATCGTGCGTGATATCAGTGGCCAGGTCGCCCTGCAGAATCAGCTGCTGGAAATGGCCTATCGCGACGCCCTGACCGGCCTGGGCAATCGCAAGGCCTTTCTCGAACAACTCAAGCAGGCGCTGGACGAGGCTGACCAGTTGCAACGCCCGCTGGCCCTGTTCTACATCGACCTGGACCGCTTCAAGGAGGTCAACGACCGCTTCGGCCATGACGCCGGTGACGAGCTGCTGACACAGATTGCCGAGCGCCTGCGCAACAGCCTGCGTGCACCGGATCGGGTGTACCGCCTGGGCGGCGACG
>CALMID010000043.1 GCA_937863915.1 uncultured Pseudomonas sp. | reverse complement strand
GCCCTGGATTCCCGGGTGCCGGCCGAGCTGCAGCTGGCGCTGATGGACGAGCTGAGGCGCCTGGGCCGCCGCGCTACCCGCTGGTTCCTGCGCAACCGCCGCAACGAGCTGGATGCGGCGCGCGATGTGGCGCACTTTGCGCCGCGGGTGGCGACGCTGACCAGCAAGCTGGACGAGTTGCTCGAAGGCCCGGCCCGCGAGCAGTGGCTGGCGCGCTATCAGGGCTATGTCGAGGCCGGTGTGCCGGAGCAGCTGGCGCGCCTGGTGGCCGGCACCAGTCACCTGTACACCCTGCTGCCGATCATCGAGGCGGCGGATGTCACCGGTCAGGACGTGGAGCAGGTCGCCGAAGTGTTCTTCGCGGTCGGCAGCGTGCTGGATCTGTCCTGGTATCTGCAGCAGATCACCGCACTGCCGGTGGAAAGCAACTGGCAGGCGCTGGCGCGCGAGGCCTTCCGCGATGATCTGGACTGGCAGCAGCGCGCCATTACCGTGGCGGTGCTGCAGCAGCCGGGCAAAGCGCTCAGCAGCGAGCAGCGTCTGGCGACCTGGCAGGAGCAGCACAAGGTACTGGTCGAGCGCTGGCGGGTGATGCAGGCCGAGCTGCGTGCAGCCACAGGGGCGGATTACGCGATGTATGCGGTGGCCAGTCGTGAATTGATGGACCTGGCGCTGAGCGGTCAGGGCGGTAACTGATCGTTCCTGCAACGAAAAAGGCCCCGGCATTTGCCGGGGCCTTTTCTTTTATGGGCTTGTTCAGTGGTCGGCTTGCAGCTGGCGCAGATACGCCACCACATCCGGGGCGCCGGCCAGGCGCAGGCCTTCACCGAGGGCGGCCGAGTCCGGGTTGCGTTTGGGCAGCAGGAGAAACTCGGGTGCTCCAGGGTCGCGCAGCAGTGACAGGCGTGCATAGGGCAGGCCGGTGAGCAGCAGATCCATGAAATGCGGGTCGCTCCAGCTCTGTGGCGGCATGGCCAGCATGAAGTAGCGATTGTCCAGCTCGGCAAGGCCGGCGGGGTTCAGGCGGTAGTGGGTCAGTTCGGCCGGAAGCATCAGCTCCAGGCCACGTCGCCGCGCATAGACGATGGCGCAGGCCAGGGCGACCTGCTGCTGTTCGCCGCACCAGTAAAGGCGCGGGCCACGCCAGTCGGCGCTCTTCAGTTGCAGCGCTTCGCCGACCAGGTGGCGCGGCAGGGCCAGGCTCAGGGTCTTGACGAAATCCTTGTAGCTGATGATGCGCAGTTGCTTGCCGGCAGGGCTGTTGGCGATGTCTTCCAGGGTCTGCCAGGCGTCATTGGGCTGGCCGCAGAGGCCATCCAGCTGACGCAGATCGAAACTGTCCAGGCTGCGGTGTTCTTCGCGGACCAGCCCTAGGAGTACCGCGCGGGCTTCGGCCTTGTCTTCCTGCACCGGGCCGGAGAGGGCACCATGGGTCATGTCGACCAGGCGTTCGAGCGGGGCACTGTGTTGCCACCAGAGTGAGTCGCGGGGAGCTGGCAGCGGCTGGAAGGGCAGCGGGAGTTCC
>CALMID010000042.1 GCA_937863915.1 uncultured Pseudomonas sp. | reverse complement strand
CCAAGACCTCGCGTTTCGACCAGGGCGAAGCGTTCAGCGAAAGCTGGCGTCTGGAACGTGCTCAGGGCGATAACCAGCCGTGGCTGGTGGCCGGTATTCGCCAGAACGGCTGAGTTGGTTTCATCCACGAAGAGCCCGGGTCTGACCCGGGTTTTTCGTTTCTGCTCTCTGCTAGAGTCAATCGACCTGGCGTCAAACGACTTGCCACACCACCACACGAGGACTGCAAGATGATCGGATACGCAATGGTCGGCACCGCTGATCTGGACAAGGCCAAGGCATTCTACGGCGCACTGTTCGCCGAGATGGGCGGCAAGCTGGTGATGGATGTCGGCCGTGCCGCGTTCTACGGCACCGGCATGGGTCAGCCGATGTTCGGTGTGTGCACGCCTTACGACAAGCAGGCGCCCAGTGCCGGCAATGGCAACATGATCGCCCTGGTCGGCGGCTCCCGCGAAGGCGTGGACAAGCTCTACGCCAAGGCCATCAGCCTGGGCGCCACGGATGAAGGCGCGCCGGGCGAGCGCATGCCGGGCTTCTATGCCGGTTACTTCCGCGACCTGGATGGCAACAAGCTGGCCTTCTTCCATATGGGCTAACCCACCGCGGGCGGGTGCCCGACAGTGCCCGCCCGCCGTTTCTGGATGCCCATGCGCAGACTGTTTCTCGATACCGAGTTCACCTCCCTCAGCCGGCACCGGCGCCTGATCAGTCTGGCGCTGGTCGACCCGTCAGGCCCCGAGTGCTATGTGGAGCTCGTCGAAGGCTGGGCCTCTGAGGATTGTTCCGAGTTTGTCGTGCAGATCGTCCTGCCGCAGCTCGATCTGCCTGCTCGGGGGATGTCGCGGGAGCAGGCGCGCACCGCGCTGCTGCGTTTTCTCGATGGCTATGCCGGGGCGGAAATCATCAGCGATGCCCTGGCCTGGGACTGGCCGCTGCTGCTGGAGCTGCTCGCCCCGGCAACGCTGCCGTCCGGTATCGTCAGTCGCGAGATTCGCGGCCTGCTGGCCGGTCTGGAGGAGTCGCAGATTCCCCACCATGCGCTGCTCGACGCGCGGCTGATGGCTGAGCAATACGCCCTGCGTGGCTGAACCCCCTGTAAGCGGCACTCTGCAAACAAAGCGTCACCAAGTCGTCGCTTTCGCCCGTTAGCGTCAAGGTTCCTGCAACCCACCTTCTGCAAGGAGCCAACCGTGTCCCATGATGAGAACAACGCCGTGCTGTTCGGCAGCGGCGACGAAGCACCGAGCAACCACTCGCACAACCCGCACTTCAACGAGCTGGTCGACGCCCGCCGTCGGCAGATCCTCGCCGGCGGCGCCGCGCTCGGCGTGCTGGGTTTTCTCGGCGTCGGCCTGCCGGGCGAGAGCCAGGCCGGTGAGCGCCATCAGCCACCATTCGGTCGGCGCAACCGCCTGCCGTTCAACGCAGTGGCGGTCAACCGCGCCGACGGCATCAGCGTGCCGGCCGGCTACCGTGCCACGCCGTTCATTCCGTGGGGCACGCCGATTACCGGCGGCTATCCGGCGTTCCTCGATGACGCCAGCAACAGCGCCCAGGATCAGGCCGAGCAGATCGGCATGCACCATGACGGCATGCACTTCTTCCCTATCGATGCCCAGCGCGGCATCGGTCAGAACTCGCGGCACGGCCTGCTGGTGCTCAACCATGAGTACATCGATGCGCCGCTGCTGCACCCCAACGGCCCGAGCGTGGTCGACGGCAAGCGCGTGAGTGCCGAGGAGGTGCGCAAGGAGATCAATGCCCACGGCGTGTCCGTGGTCGAGATCCGCCGCGATGTGCGCGGCGAATGGCAGGTACAGCCCAGCGCCCGCAACCGCCGTATCACTGCCGCCACGCCGATGCAGATGAGCGGCCCGGCACGCGGCCACGCGCTGCTGCGCACCCGCTACAGCCCGGAAGGCACCGCCAGCCGTGGCACGCAGAACAACTGCGCCAGTGGCTTCACGCCCTGGGGCACCTATGTGACCTGCGAGGAAAACTGGGCCGGCTACTTCGCCAGCCGCGACAGCGACCTGCCGCGCGAGCTCAAGCGTTATGGCCTGCGCAGCAGCAGCCGCTTCGGCTGGGACACCCTGAGCGGCGATGAATTCGAGCGTTTCGATGCCACCCGCAAGGGCGCCGATGCCCGCGCCGACTACCGCAACGAGCCCAACCATTTCGGCTGGATCGTCGAGATCGACCCGTTCGACCCGGATTCGGTGCCGGTCAAGCGCAGCGCCCTCGGCCGCTTCGCCCACGAAGGCCTGGTGTTTGCCAAGCCGCGCGCCGGCAAACCGGTGGTCTGCTATTCCGGCGACGATGCGCAGAACGAATACATCTACAAGTACGTCAGCCGGGGCAAATACCGTCCCGGCCGCAGCGATGGCCGCCTCCTGGATGACGGCGTGCTCTACGCGGCGCGTTTCAATGCCGATGGCAGCGGCGACTGGCTGGCGCTGGACCTGCAGGATGCGGCGTTCCAGCAGGCCTGTGCCGCCGCAGGTGTCAGCTTCGCCGATCAGGGCGAGGTGCTGATCAACACCCGTCTGGCCGCCGACATTGCCGGTGCAACCAAGATGGACCGTCCCGAGTGGGGCGCGGTGCACCCGGACAGCAACGAGGTGTACTTCACCCTGACCAACAACAGCGCGCGGACCACGGCCGATGCCGCCAACCCGCGGGTGAAAAATGCCTACGGCCACATCATCCGCTGGCGTGAAGAGCGCCGCGACAACAGCGGTGTGCGCTTTGCCTGGGACCTGTTCCTGCTGGCCGGCCCGGAGAGCGACAGCCGTGGACCGAATGGCCAGGCGCTGGGCGCCGACAACATGCTCGCCAGCCCGGATGGCCTGTGGTTCGACGAGGATGGCCGGCTGTGGATTCAGACCGACATGAGTGGCAGCCAGCTGGCCAGCGGCCCGTTCGGCAACAACCAGATGTTGGTCGCCGACCCGCGCACCGGTGAGATGAAGCGCTTCCTGGTCGGCCCGCTGGGCGCCGAGATCACCGGCATTACCGCCACCCCGGACTTCCGCACGCTGTTCATCAACGTGCAGCA
>CALMID010000041.1 GCA_937863915.1 uncultured Pseudomonas sp. | reverse complement strand
GCCACCAGGTTGCGGTCGACCTCGCGGGCCACCTGGGCCTGCTCCTCGGCGGCGCTGGCAATCACCAGGTTCATCTCGTTGATCTGGCTGATGCGCTCGGCAATCAGCGCCAGGGCATTGTCCGCCTCGCTGGCCAGCTCCTGGCTGCGGTTGGCGAATTCGCTGCTCTGCTGCATGGCGCCGACCGATTCCTGGCTGGCGCTCTGGATGGCGCTGATCATGCGCTCGATTTCCTGGGTCGAGCTCTGTGTGCGCTGGGCCAGGGCGCGCACCTCGTCGGCCACCACGGCAAAGCCACGACCCTGATCACCGGCGCGGGCGGCCTCGATCGCGGCGTTGAGCGCCAACAGGTTGGTCTGCTCGGCGATGGTGCGGATCACTTCCAGCACCTGGCCGATGGCGATGGCTTCCTGGGCCAGGCGGCTGATGGTGGCCGAGGTGCCGTCCAGCTTGTTGGTCAGCTGGACGATGGTGTCGCGGGTCACGCCCACCTGCTTGCGCCCGGCCTGAGCCGTCTGCTCGGCATCCCGCGAGGAATCGGAGGTGTGGTTGGCGTTGCGCGCCACCTCGTCCACGGCCGCCGACATCTCGGTAACGGCGGTGGCCGCCATCTGGATTTCTTCGTTCTGCTGATGGATGCCGCGCGAGGTCTGCTCGGTGATCGCGTGCATCTCCTCGGCGGCCGACGCCAGCTGAGTAGCCGAGCCCTGGATGGCGTGCAGGGTATCGCGCAGGCTGCCCTGCATCTGCTCGAGGGAGCGCTGTACATCGGTGATCTCGTCACTGCCTTCACAGCGTACGGCCTGGCTCAGGTCGCCACCGGCAATGCGCGCGGCCACAGACTTCAACTCTTCCAGTGGTGCGGTGATGCTGCGGCTGAGCAGCCAGGCGGTGAACAGGGTCAGCAGCAGGCCCACCACCAGCAGCACGGTGAATACGATCTGGGACTGATCGGCACTCGCTTCAGCCTTCTGGCCTGCCTCCAGAGCGCCCTGGCGGTTGAGTTCGACCAATTCGTCGAGGGCGATGATCATCTCGCGGTAGCCGGTCTGGCTGGCGCCGATGCTACCCAGGTCCGGATTGCCACTGCGCAGGCTGGCCAGCACGTCCCGCAGCGCGCTCTCGTAGGTCTGGCTGCGCTGGCGGTAGGCATCGAACAGACGGCGGTCTTCATCGTGAATGATGGTGGACTCATAAAGCCTATCGAGCTTGTCGACATCGGCTTTGAACGTCTGGATCTCCTCGCTAAAGGTCTCGATCTGGTCCGGCATGGACATCGCCAGGCTTTCCTGCAGGCGGATGTTGACGCGATCGGACTTGATCTGGCCCATCCAGTCGAGGCCCTGCATCCACACATCGCGGATCTCCAGGGCCTGCTCGCGCAGGCTGTTGATCTGCTTCAGGGCGGTCAGGCCGACCACCAGCAGGATCAGGCCCAGCAGGCCGAAGCCGATCAGGTTGCGCGCACGCACGGTGAGGTTACGAAGGGACATCGCGAGCTCCAGCAATTCGATAAAACGTATGGGGTTAACGTCAGTGTTGTCCGGAAGTTGAGGCGCCGCCGGAAATTCTTCTGCCAATGGCCAGATATGACCGGCCCTCGATCAGCCAAAAAACCAGTAGCACACGCCGATGGCTGCCAGTACGCCGGCCAGCTCCGCCGCCAGGGCACAGCCGACCGCGTGGCGGGCGCGCTGGATACCCACCGCGCCGAAGTACACGGCAAGCACGTAGAAGGTGGTCTCGGTGCTGCCCTGCACGGTAGCCGCCACCAATGCCGGGAAGCTGTCGACGCCATGGGTCTGCATGGTTTCGATCAGCATGGCGCGCGCCGCGCTGCCGGAGAACGGCTTGACCAGCGCGGTGGGCAGCGCCTCGACAAAGCGGGTATCCCAGCCCAGTCCCTCGACACACCAGCGGATGCCGTCGAGCAGCACGTCCAGCGCGCCGGAGCTGCGTAGCACGCCGACCGCGCAGAGCATCGCCACCAGATAGGGCAGGAGGTTTTTCGCCACCTCGAAGCCTTCCCTGGCGCCATCGACGAAGGTTTCGTAGACCGGCACCTTCTTCAGCGAGCCCAGCAGCAGGAACAGCAGAATCAGACTGAACAGGGTGAGGTTGCCGAGCAGCGAGGATAAGGACGCCAGCGCCGTGGCACTGAGCCCGGCCAGCAGCGCCATGAAGCCGCCGAGCAGCAGGGCTCCGGGAATCAGGTAGGCCAGCACCACCGGGTCCCACAGTTTCAGGCGCTGCACCAGCGCCACGCTGAGCAGGCCGACCAGGGTCGAGGCGCTGGTGGCGAGCAGGATGGGCAGGAACACCAGGGTCGGGTCGGCCGCCCCTTGCTGGGCGCGGTACATGAAGATCGACACCGGCAACAGGGTCAGTGAAGAAGCATTGAGCACCAGAAACAGGATCTGCGCATTGCTGGCCGTGTGCGGCAGCGGATTGAGTTCCTGCAGCGCCTTCATCGCCTTGAGGCCGATGGGAGTGGCGGCGTTGTCCAGGCCCAGGCCATTGGCGGCGAAGTTGAGGGTGATCAGGCCGAGGGCCGGATGGCCGCGCGGCACCTCCGGCATCAGGCGGGCAAACAGCGGTGCCAGGGCACGCCCCAGGGCATCGACCAGACCGGCCTTCTCGGCGATGCGCAACAGGCCGAGCCACAGGGTGAGGGTGCCGAACAGCAGGATCATCACCTCGACCGACAGCTTGGCCATGGCGAACAGGCTTTCCACCATGGCCGCCCAGACGCCAGGGTCGCCACCGATCCAGCGAGTCACCCCGGCAATTGCCGCCACCACGAAAAAGCCCAGCCACAAGCCGTTGAGCATCACCCATCTCCCCCGATCCGAGCGGCGATCATAGCGGGCCACGGCCGTAACGGCACGGCCTGGCCGTTATCTGCGGTTACAACTGCTCGCCGGCAGAGCCTTGTCGCCGGGTTTGGCGCCCGTATGATCCGCCCATTCCCCAGTAAAGAAGTCGGATATGTCGCTGACCGCTCTCGCGCCGCCCCCCTCATCGGCGCCGCTACCCTGGAAAACCGCCACCGTCCGCCTGCTGGTGCTGAGCCTACTGAGCAGCCTGCTGCTGATGGCCGACGACTTCATTCAGCAGTTGTTTACCACCGCCAACCAGGCCGAACTGGAGCTGCGCTTCGTCTTCGTGGTGTGGCTGTTCAGCCTGGCACTGTGGTGGTGCGGCATGCCCCGGTTGGTCAGTGCCCTGCTGGTTCTGCTGGGCAGCATGCAGCTGATTCAGCTCAGCCATGTGTCCTTCTTCGGCGAGCCCCTGGCCGCTCAGGACATCGTCAGCCTGTTCGGCGACTTTGCCGAAGTGCGTGAAACCGGCTGGAACAGCTTCAGCGACCACTGGCATGTGCTGCCCAGTGTGCTGCTGCCCTATGGCCTGTTGCTGCTGATGCACAACCTCATCCCACGCCGCGTGCGCCTGCCGCAAAGCCGCTGGGCGCTGCTGATCATCATTCTGGTGCTGGGCAGCAAGCCTTACCGCGCCACCTACCGCGACCTCAGCTCGTTCCTGCCCGGCCCCACCCGCAGCGGCCTGCACAACAGCTTCAATGCCTTTGCCTTCTATGGCGTGCGCCTGGCCTTTCGCCCCGCCGAGGCGCTGCCGCCCTCGCCGTTCAAGCCCTATCAAGTCCAACCCGTTGCGACATCGGCCAAACATGTGTGGCTGGTGGTGGCCGACTCTCTGCGCAGCGACCGCCTCGGTGTACTCGGCTATCCCCGCGACACCACCCCCAATCTCAGCCGTTTGCAGGCACAGGGATTGCTGCTGGCCAAGCCGGGCGTCGCCTCCGGGGTAGCCACGGCCGTCAGCCTGCCCAACCTGCTCAATGTCATCCGCGAGCCGGGACAACCTCATCTGCTGCGCGAGCAGCCGCACAACCTGTTCCGCCTGGCTCAGCAGAACCAGTTCCGCACCCACTGGCTGTCGGCTCAGGAGTCCAAGCTGCTCAGCCACCTCGGCAGCCGCTACCTCGACGTCTCGATCACGCGGGAGGACTACCCGCTGCGCTTCCTCAAGCGCCATGACCATGCGCTGGTCGATCTGCTGGGCGAGCAGGCCTGGGGAACGCGCAACTTTGCGGTGATCAACCTGCGCACCGCGCACCTGCCCTATGAAGAAAACTATGACCAGCACACCGAACCGGTAGCCAGCTGGCCGATCACGACCGCGCTGCCGCGCGAGGAGCGCCAGGCCAATGCCTACGACAATGCCCTGCGCTACCTGGATGACGTGCTGGCGGAGATGATCGAACGCTTCGAGCAGCTGGAGGGCGAGC
>CALMID010000040.1 GCA_937863915.1 uncultured Pseudomonas sp. | reverse complement strand
TCGCTCAGCGCCTGCAGCACCGTCTGCACCACGCGCGGCTCGATCCATTCGCCCGCCTGCCAGGGCGCGCCCCAGCGGATATCCACCGGGTACATGCGCCCTTCGCTGGACACCACCGGCGCCTCGCCGAGCAGCGCGGACAGCCGCTCGCCTTCCAGCGTGGCCGACATCAGCAGCACCTTGAGCGGCGTATCGCGCAGCAGCTCGCGGCCATTGAGGGTGAGCGCCAGCGCCAGATCGGCATCCAGACTGCGCTCGTGGAATTCGTCGAAGATCACCAGGCCGACGCCCTCCAGCGCCGGATCGTCCTGCAGGCGGCGGGCGAGGATGCCCTCGGTGACCACCTCGATGCGCGTGCGCGGACCGACCTTGCTGTCCAGGCGGATGCGGTAGCCCACCGTCTCGCCGACCTTCTCGCCCAGTTCGCTGGCCAGGCGCTCGGCGGCGGCGCGTGCAGCCAGGCGGCGCGGTTCCAGCATGACGATACTCTGCCCGGCCAGCCACGGCTCGCCCAGCAGCGCCAGCGGCACGCGGGTGGTCTTGCCGGCACCGGGCGAAGCCTCCAGTACGGCTTCGTCGCGTTCGTTCAGGGCGGCGCGCAGGGCCGGCAGTACGTCATCAATCGGCAGGCGGTTCATCGTTCCTCCACACAAGGCCGGCGATTATAGGGCGAACCCGGGCCGGGACAGGTGGTCTCAGAACCTGTTTACGAGCTCCTGGATTAGAGCCAGACAAGGCAAAAACGGGCGAGGAAGCGCAGTTTACGAATGGTAAATGAGCATTCCGAGATCGTTTTTAACGCGGTATGGCCGACAGCCAGGAGCTCGTAAACAGGTTCTCAGGCATAACCCCAGGCGAGCTGGGGTATAGTTCGCGCCATCGCGTCAGGAGGTTCCCATGCGCTTTTCCACCCGTCTGCTGTGTGCCGCTCTCGGCACCACCCTGCTTGCTCAGCTCAGTGCCTGCGGCACCCTGTTCTACCCGGATCGCCGCGGCCAGATCGAAGGCAGGCTCGACCCGGCCATCGTCGCCGCCAATGCCGTCGGCCTGCTGTTCTACATCATCCCCGGCCTGATCGCCTTCGGCATCGACTTCGCCACCGGCGCCATCTATTTCCCCGAGGGCAAGTACTCGGTTGCCCCGGAAAAGCTGCAGGAGACTATGGGCACCGACGGCCAGGTCGATCGCCGCAAGCTCAAGGCTCTGCTGGAACAGGAACTGGGCCGCAGCCTGCCGCTGGATGACCCGCGTCTGCTGGAACAGCGCGGCAATGCGCAGCAACTGGCCGGCCTGGGCCTGGTGCCATCGGCATGAGCGCCAGCACACCCTACAAACACGCCAGCCTGCTGAAACTGGCGACCCGCGCCTCACTGCTGGTCGCCATCATCCTAGTGGTGGCCAAGGCGGTCGCCTGGTGGCTGAGCGGCTCGGTCAGCCTGCTCGCCGGCCTGACCGACTCGCTGCTGGACAGCGCCGCCTCCTTCCTCAACCTGCTGGCCGTGCACTACGCGCTGAAGCCGGCCGATGACGACCACCGCTACGGGCATGGCAAGGCCGAGGCCCTGGCCGGGCTGGCCCAGGCGCTGTTCATCGGCGTCAGCGCCGTGCTGGTCGGCGCCCAGGCCGTCGAGCGCCTGCAGAATCCGCAGCCCATTGGCTCGGCCGAGCTGGGCATTGCCGTGATGCTGCTGTCGCTGGCGCTGACCGCGGGCCTGCTCGTGCTGCAGCGCCACGTGATTCAGGTCACCGGCTCCACGGCGATCCGCGCCGACTCTCTGCACTATCGCTCCGACCTGCTGCTCAATGGCAGCATCCTGCTCGCCCTGATCCTCGCCGGCATCGGTTTCAGCCAGCTCGATGCGCTGTTCGGCCTGGCCATCGCCGCCTACATCCTGTGGAGCGCCGTGGGTATCGCCCGCGAGTCGGTGGCGGTACTGATGGACCAGGAACTGCCGCTGGAAGTCAGCGAGCGCATGCACGAACTGGTCTGCGCGGTGGACGGCGTGATCGGCGCCCACGA
>CALMID010000039.1 GCA_937863915.1 uncultured Pseudomonas sp. | reverse complement strand
AGGCGGTCATCAGTTTGGTCAGGCTGGCCGGCGGCAGGCGCTGGTCGCCATTGTTCTCCACCAGAACCTTGCCACTGGCGTGATCCATCAGCACGTAGGACTTGGCGGCCAGTTGCGGCGGAGAAGGCAGTGCATCGACAGCCCAGGCGCTGGGCGCACAGAGCAGCAGAACGGTAAGGAGCAGGCGTTGCAGGGTGTTGATGTTCATCCGAATCTCTGACAGTTACTCATGATGGTCGATCGGCCTCCCATCCCTGGGCGACCGTGCTGCCCGCAAGATGCGGGCGAATCGTGGTGCGGACTTACGGCTTGACCAGGGTCGGCTGCCCCAGGTTGGCCAGGCGGATACTGTCCTGCAGCTTCAGCGCCTCATCCTGCGTGTCGATCGGCCCCAGGCGCACGCGGTGCAGGATCTGCTGATTCAGCGCCACCGAGCTGATAAACACCGGGGCAGCCGTCAGACTGCCCAGCTTCGACTTGAGCAGCTCCGCAGCGTCCGGATTGGCGAAGGCGCCCACCTGGAGATACAGGCCAGACAGCCCGGCTGAAGCGTTTTTTTTTGCGTCGATCTGCACCGGCAGGACAGCAGCGGCATGCTGTTCCAGCGGCGGCGTGTACTGCTCGACCGGCGCCGGCATGGCCTGGGCCGAAGTGGCCGGCAGCGACAGCGGCTTGTTCGAGGCCTGCTGCGGGGCGGCCAGCACCAGCGGCACCGGGCGACCCTGCTGGGCCCACCACTCGTGCGGATCGATACCTTCGACCGTCACACGCGCGGTACCGGTTTCGGCATAGCCGAGCTTCTTCGCCGCCGCGAAGGACAGGTCGATGATGCGGTCGGAATAGAACGGGCCACGGTCGTTGACGCGCAGGATCACACTCTTGCCGTTATCGAGGTTGGTCACCTTGACGTAGCTGGGCAGCGGCAGGGTCTTGTGCGCCGCCGTCATGCCATACAGGTCATAGGTCTCGCCGTTAGCGGTAGCCTGGCCGTGGAACTTGGTGCCGTACCAGGAGGCCGTACCCGTGGCACGGTAACGACGGGCATCCTGCAGCGGAAAGTAGGTCTTGCCCATCACCGAATAGGGATTGGCCTTGTAGCGCCCGTAGTGCGGCATCGGCACGGCGTCGGGGATGCGCGACACATCGACATCCCACCATGGCGAGCCATCGCGGTGCGGCCGGGAGTAGTCACCCGGCCCGCTGAGCGGGCCTGTACCCGGCTGCACCGGCTGCGGCGCACGGCTGCTTGAACAGCTGGCCAGCATCGTCGCCAGAGCGGCGTAGAGCGCAAGCGTCGGCAATCTCACTGGGCTTTCTCCCGGTTGGCACGCAAGGCCTCGGACAACTGGTACACGGCCATCGAGTACATGTTGCTGCGGTTATAGCGAGTGATCACGAAGAAATTCGGCAGACCGAGCCAGTACTCAGGACCGGCCTCGCCCTCGAAACGGAAGGCGCTGACCAGCAGGTCGTCGCGCAGCGCATCATGGCTGGACCAGCCCAGGGTGCGCAATTGGCCGACATTCAGCTGCGGGTCGAGGCCCACGGTGAGGCCCTTGTCGAACTGTTCACCGCGCACATCGGCACGGCTCACTACCGGCTCGCCCTGGGCCCAGCCATGGTGCTTGAAGTAGCTGGCCACGCTGCCGATGGCATCCACCGGATTGGTCCAGATATTGATATGGCCGTCGCCGTCGAAATCCACCGCATAGGCGCGGAAGCTGCTCGGCATGAATTGCGGCAAGCCCATGGCGCCGGCATAGGAGCCCTTGAGGGTGAGCGGATCGACCTGTTCTTCGCGGGCAAGGAGGAGGAACTCCTTGAGCTGCTGGCAGAAGAACGGCGAACGCGGCGGGTAATCGAAACACAGGGTCGACAGGGCATCGAGCACGCGCCAGCTGCCGGTATTGCCACCGTAGAAGGTTTCCACGCCGATGATGGCGACGATCACCTGCGCCGGCACGCCATAGCTCTGCTCGGCCCGGGCCAGAGTCTCGGCATGCTGCTGCCAGAACGCCACGCCCTTGTTGATGCGCGCCTCGGTGATGAAGATCGGGCGGTACTCACTCCACGGTTTGACCCGCTCGGCCGGGCGCGAAATCGCATCGAGAATGGCCTGCTTGCGCTCGGCCTGGGCGAACAGAGCGGTCAGCTGCTCACTGGCAAAGCCATGATCACGGGTCATGCCCGTGATGAACTCGCTCACCTGCGGCACACCCACATAGTCGCTGGCCAGCAGCGGCTGACTGGCCAGACTGCCAAGCAGAGCCAGGCCGAGAGCCCGGAGGTGTTTGCGCACGCCAATTGTGTCTTTCAAATTAACCAACCTTGTTATGCCTGCGCGATCCACTTGCGATGCGTGTGAACCGACATCAATACCCCAAAGCCCGTCATCAGGGTCACCAACGAGGTGCCACCATAACTGATGAACGGCAGGGGAACCCCCACCACCGGCAACAGGCCACTGACCATGCCGATGTTAACGAATACGTAGACGAAGAACGTCATGGTGATGCTGCCGGCCAGCAACTTGCCGAACAGCGTCTGTGCCTGCGCGGTGATGAACAGGCCACGCCCGATCAGCACCAGATAGACCATCAGCAGCAGACAGATGCCGACCAGACCGAACTCTTCGCCGAGCACAGCAATGATAAAGTCCGTGTGGCTTTCCGGCAAAAAATCCAGGTGCGACTGCGTACCCTGCAACCAACCCTTGCCGAACACCCCTCCCGAGCCAATCGCCGCCTTGGACTGGATGATATTCCAGCCCGAGCCCAGCGGATCGCTTTCCGGGTCGAGGAAGGTGTGAATGCGCCGCTTCTGGTAGTCATGCAGGACGAAGTACCACATGGCCACCGCGATCGGCACCGCTGCGGCCACCGCCGCACTGATCCAGCGCCAGCGCAGGCCGCCCATGAACAGGACAAAGGCGCCGGACGCCAGGATCAGCATGGCCGTTCCCAGGTCCGGCTGCTTCAGCACCAGGACAAAGGGAATGCCGATCAGCAACAGGCTGATACAAATGTGCTTGAGCCGCGGCGGCAGACTGCCGCGCGCCAGGTACCAGGCGATGGTCGCCGGCATGATCAGTTTCATGAACTCCGAGGGCTGGAAGCGGATCACCCCGGGGATATGGATCCAGCGTGTGGCGCCCATCGCCGTGTAGCCGAACAACTCGACATACAGCAGCATCGACGTACCCGCCAGGTAAGCCAGCGGCACCCAGCGCGCCATGAAGCGCGGCTCGATCTGCGCCACGATGAACATCGCCAGCAGGCCCAGGCCAAAGGAGCTGGCCTGCTTGAGCAGGATGTCCCAGTTCTTGCCACTGGCCGAATACAGGACGAACAGCCCGCCCGCGGCCAGCGCCAGGAGAATCAGCAGCAGCCAGCCATCGATATGCAGGCGCTGCAGCAGGGTGGCGCGGCGGCGAACCACGTCCTCGCTGGACAGGGTACGGTCAAAATTACCCATCAGTGACTCTCCACGGCCGGCGACGCTGGACGGAACTGCGCCTTGAGCTGGCCGCTGTCATCCAGCAGCCAGGCATCCATCACCTGCTTGACCACCGGGGCCGCGACACCGGAGCCGGATTCACCGTTCTCCACCATCACCGCCACCGCGATCTGCGGGTTCTCCACCGGAGCGAACGCGATGAACAGGGCATGGTCGCGATGACGTTCCTTGATCTTGCTGCGGTCGTACTTTTCGCCCTGCTTGATCGCCACCACCTGCGCCGTGCCACTCTTGCCGGCGATGCGGTAGAGCGCCTGGGAGCCAACCTTGAACGCCGTACCGCGCGGATTGTGCAGCACCTGCTGCATGCCATTGCTGACCATATCCCAGTACTTCATGTCCTTGAGCACCACGTCCGGCGGCGTCTCCACCTGGGGAATCTCGCCATCGGCCATCAGTTGCTCCGGCGTCAGGCCGGCGGCCGAGCGAAGCAGGCGCGGGCGCACCCAGCGGCCCTTGTTGGCCACCAGCGCGGTGGCCTGAGCCAGTTGCAGGGGGGTGGCCTGCATGTAGCCCTGACCGATGCCGAGGATCAGCGTCTCGCCGGGATACCAGGCCTGGCGGTAGCGCGCGCGCTTCCACTCTGGCGACGGCATCAGGCCTTCGGCTTCCTCGCCCAGGTCGATGGACACGCGCCGGCCGATACCCATGCCGTACAAATAGTCATGCAGCCGGCGCACACCCAGCTTGAGCGCCAGATCATAGAAGTAGGTGTCGTTGGAACGCATGATCGCCAGCTGCAGGTCGACCCAGCCTTCGCCATTGCGGTTCCAGTTGCGGTACTTGTGCTCGTAGTTGGGCAGTTGGTAATAACCCGGATCGAAGATTCGGCTGCGCTCGGTGATCACCCCGGCATCCAGCCCCGCGGCGGCTACCATCGGCTTGATGGTCGAACCCGGCGGATACAGGCCGCGCAGCACGCGGTTGTACAGCGGACGATCAATGGAATCGCGCAGCGCGGCGTAATCCTTGAAACTGATGCCGGTAACGAACAGGTTGGGGTCGAAACTCGGCTGACTGGCCATCGCCAGGATGCCACCGGTGGCGGGTTCAATCGCCACCACCGCACCGCGCCGCCCGGCCAGCGCCGCCTCGGCGGCCTGCTGCAGTTTAAGGTCAAGATTGAGAGTCAGGTCGCGCCCGGACTGCGGCTCGGTGCGCTTGAGCACCCGCAACACGCGGCCGCGGGCGTTGGTTTCGACTTCCTCGTAACCCACCTCGCCATGCAGAACGTTCTCGTAAAACTTCTCCGCACCGGTCTTGCCGATATGGTGGGTGCCGCTGTAATCCACCGGATCGAGCTTTTTCAGCTCCTGCTCGTTGATTCGCCCGACATACCCCACCGACTGGGCGAAGTGCTCGCCCAGCGGATAGTGGCGAACCAGCTGCGCGGTTACCTCCACGCCGGGCAGGCGGAACTGGTTCACCGCGATACGGGCAATCTGTTCCTCGGTCAGCTCGAACAGGATCGGCACCGGCTCGAACGGCCGGCGCCCCTGGCGGAAGCGCTTCTCGAAGATGGCGCGATCCTCGGCGGTCAACTCCAGCACTTGTACCAGGGTATCCAGCACTGCCTGCCAGTCGCCGGCGCGCTCGCGGGTCACGGTCAGGCTGAAGCTGGGCCGGTTGTCGGCGATGATCACCCCGTTGCGGTCGAAGATCAGCCCACGGGTGGGCGGAATCGGCTGCACGTGGATGCGGTTGTTTTCCGCCAGGGTGGTGTGATGATCGTACTGGATCACCTGCAGGTAATAGGCCCGCGCCACCAGCACCAGCGTCAGCATGACCACCAGCACGGCGCCGACCACCACGCGCCGCCTGACCAGGCGGGCGTCTCGTTCGTGGTCCTTGAGGCGGATCGGCTGCGGCATCGACGACGGTCTTATTTGTGGTACGGATGCCCGGACAAGACTGTCCAGGCCCGATAGATCTGCTCACCGAGCAGGATGCGCACCAGCGGGTGCGGCAGCGTCAGCGGCGACAGCGACCAGCGCTGCTCGCTACGCGCACAGACTTCCGGTGCCAGCCCTTCCGGGCCGCCGACCATCAGGTTGACCGTGCGCGCATCCAGGCGCCAGCGTTCCAGCTCGGCCGCCAGTTGCTCGGTGCTCCACGGCTTGCCGTGCACTTCCAGGGTGACGATGCGCTCGCCGGGCTGCACCTTGCTCAGCATGGCCTCACCCTCCTGACGGATAAGGCGGGCAACGTCGGCATTTTTGCCACGGGTATTGAGCGGAATTTCCACCAGTTCCAGAGGCAATTCCGGCGGCAGGCGCTTGACGTACTCCTGCCAGCCTTCCTCAACCCAGCGCGGCATGCGCGAACCGACGGCAATCAGGCGAATGCGCACGGCAGCGGCTTACTCGTGTTCCGGACCGTGCTGGGCGCGGCTCTGCTCGGCGCCCTGCCACAGACGCTCGAGGTCATAGAACTGGCGGGTGGCGCTCTGCATCACGTGCACCACCACATCCCCCAGGTCGAGCAGGGCCCACTCACCACCTTCCAGGCCTTCGCTGCCGATCGGGCGCACGCCCTGCTCCTTGACCTTTTCAAGCACCTCGTTGGCCAGCGATTTGACGTGACGACTGGAGGAACCGCTGGCAATCACCATGAAGTCGGTGACGCTGGTCTTGCCCTGCACGTCGATCACGGTGATGTCCTGGGCTTTCATATCTTCCAGAGCGGCAATCGCCAGCTGGACCAGTTGTTCGTTTTGCATGGGTAACACGTCCTCGGTAATCAGTTCGGCGCCCGGTACAGTCCGTGCGCATCGATGTAATGCAACACCGCATCGGGCAGCAGAAAGCGCACCGAGCGGCCAGTCGCCAGACGGCGACGAATATCCGTGGCCGACACCGCAAGCGGCGCCTGCCAGACAAAAGCAATCTGCCCGGCCGGCCCGCACAGGGCCGCCGGTTCGTTCACACTGCGCGCCGCCAGCAGATCGCGCAGCGCTTCCGGCGCCTCGCTGTCGGCATCCGGTCGTTGCAGCACCAGCAAGTGGCAGTGCTGCAGCAGTTCAGTCCAGCGTTGCCAGCTGGGCAAGCCGCAGAAGGCATCCCAACCCAACAACAGAAACAACTGGTCATCCGCCCCCAGTTCGCCACGCAGCGACTCCAGGGTATCGATGGTCCAGGACGGCGTCGTCCGGGCCAGTTCGCGGTCATCCACCTGCAGCAGGGGTTCCCCTGCTACCGCCAGGCGCACCAGCTGCAAGCGCTGCTCGGCGGTGACCTGTGGTGCATCCCGGTGCGGAGGCCGGGCACTGGGGATCAGTCGGACCTCATCCAGCGCCAGGAGTTCGGCTACTTCCAGTGCGCCACGCAGATGACCGATGTGAATCGGATCAAAGGTGCCACCGAGGACGCCGATGCGCCGGGCCATCAGGTACGCCCCATCAGGTACGAATGTGCCCGTCGCCGAACACCACATATTTCTCGCTGGTCAGACCGATCAGGCCAACCGGGCCACGGGCGTGCAGCTTGTCGGTGGAAATGCCGATCTCCGCGCCCAGGCCGTACTCGAAGCCATCGGCAAAACGGGTCGAGGCATTGACCATCACCGAACTGGAATCCACCTCGGTGAGGAAGCGCCGTGCATCGGTGAAGTTCTCGGTGATGATCGCGTCGGTGTGCTGCGAGCCGTACTTATTGATGTGCTCGATGGCCGCATCCAGCGAATCGACGATGCGGATCGCCAGGATCGGCGCATTGTACTCGGCGTACCAGTCATCCTCGCTCGCGGCCAGCACATCGCCACCCAGCAGGGCACGGGTGCGCTCGCAGCCACGCAGCTCGACACCCTTGTCGCGGTAAATGGTCGCCAGCGGCGGCAACACGCGATCGGCGATCGCGCTGTGCACCAGCAGGGTTTCCATTGCATTGCAGGGCGAGTAGCGCTGGGTCTTGGCGTTGTCAGCGACGCGAATGGCCTTGTCCACATCGGCGGCCACGTCGATATACACGTGGCACACGCCATCGAGGTGCTTGATCACCGGCACCTTGGCGTCTCGGCTGATGCGCTCGATCAGGCCCTTGCCGCCGCGCGGCACGATCACGTCGACGAACTCCGGCATGCTGATCAGCGCGCCAACCGCGGCGCGGTCGGTGGTTTCCACCACCTGCACGGCCGCCGCCGGCAGACCGGCTTCGGCCAGCCCCTGCTGGATGCAGCGGGCAATCGCCTGATTGGAATGAATGGCCTCGGAGCCGCCACGCAGGATGGTGGCGTTACCGGACTTCAGGCACAGGCTGGCAGCATCGATGGTCACGTTGGGCCGCGACTCGTAGATGATGCCGATCACGCCCAGCGGCACGCGCATCTTGCCGACCTGGATGCCGGACGGCAGGTAGCGCATGCCCTGGATCTCACCGATCGGGTCCGGCAGGGTCGCGACCTGGCGCAGGCCTTCGATCATGCTGTCGATGACCGCCGGCGTCAGTGCCAGGCGGTCGACCATGGCCGGTTCCAGGCCATTGGCACGGGCGGCAGCCAGGTCCAGCTCATTGGCTGCGACCAGCGCCGGGCGGGCAGCATCGAGGGCTCCAGCAGCCGCCTGCAGGGCGCGGTTCTTCTGGGCAGTACTGGCGCGGGCCAGCACACGCGACGCTTCACGGGCAGCCTGGCCCAGGCGGGTCATGTAGTCGAGCACGGACTCGGTCATGGTCAATCAAGCCTGACGTTCAAGGAAAACAGCCGATTATAGCCGCGCAGCCCCGGCAAGCCCAGCCATGCCGGCCAGATGGTAGACAGTGCATTCCGCTGAGCCTCCTCGTCACCGCGCCAGCCCAGCCGAATGGGCCTGTGTGCTGAAACGGTGACACCCGCCGCGCGCCGCACACCCTCCCCCACCCGAAGGATGGGTAAACAAAAACACCACCAATGTTTACTTTGAATGCCACAGCCCCCGTCGCAGCGGCGTACCGACCCGACGGCGGAGCACAACAACAAGGCACTGGAATGCCGGAGATCGCCCATGCGCTACCGCACCGATTTCAACCCAAGCCTGCTTGGCACAACCCCGGATGTACTGGAGCTGGGCCCCTGGCGCCTGCATTACCTGGCGTTCGCCAACTCGGCTGGCGATTCGCGCGAACCGGTCCTGATGCTCGGCGGCGCCTTCCAGAGCTTTCGCTCCTTCGCCAATGAGGTACAGGAACTGCTCGCCGAACACCCGGTGATCCTCCTCGACCTGCCCGGCCAGGGCGGCAACCTGCAGGAAGCCGGCGAACTCAGCCTGGAACAGCTGGCCGATCTGATCGCCGGCTTTGCCGAGAGTCTCGATCTGCCGCCACTGATGCCCATCGGCCTGTCCTATGGCTCGACACTGGCCGCCCTGTTCGCCAGCCGCCATCCTCAGCGCTGCGCCCGCCTGTTGCTGTCGGGCATCACCGCCTTCGGCCGCCCGGGCTCGCGGCGCCTGCTCGAAGAGGGCCTCAGCCTGCTCGCCGAAGGACGTCAGCAAGCCTTCGCCCAGGCCGCCCTGAACAACCTGCTCAACCCGCAGCAGATGCAGCACACCGATGTCGCCCCGGCATTTCGCAAGGCCCTGCTGCGGCAGATGCAACGCCTGTCGGCCGCCGAGATCTCCCGTTACCGGCAGAACAGCCAGCGCCTGCTCGACTTCGCCGGTTTCCGCCAGCACCCGCAATGCCCGACCCTGGTACTGGCCGGAGAATTCGACCATTTCACCCAGCCGTGGGAGCAGGCATTGTTCGCGGCCGCCTGCCCGCAGGGGCGCTACAGCCTGATCCAGGGTGCCGATCACCTGGCCCAGTTCGAGCGCCGCGAAGCCTGCGCCGCGCTGTATCAGCCGTTCCTGCGCGGTGAACCGGTCCCCGAACAGGTCAGCGGCGGACGGACCCTGGCGTCACAGCACCTGACCCGGCTGGAGCGCCGCAGTGAAGCGCGCCGTCGCCCGCAACTGCCACGCGCGCAACTGCGCCATGCCGAGGCCGGCAGCTGGTCGGTGGAGGTCAGTGAACTGGGCTTCTTCGGCGGCAAACTGAACGCCGCCCTGCCGACCGACCTGCCCGCACGCGGCTGGCAATTACAGTGGAGCGACAGACCGGCCCTGGAGATTCTGCCGTTGCAGCACAGCAGCCAGGGTTTCAGCTTCGTCACCCTGCACAGCGATGCCGATGCCAGCGGCGCCCTGGCCGCCCAACTGCTGCCAGCCCCGCTGTCCGCCTGCGCCTGATCAGACGCGGGCGTCGATCACCCGCACCAGACCGGGCAGGCGCCCACGCGGCAGCTGACGGCGCAGGCTTTCCTCATGCGGGTCGAGCACCGCGACCTGACTGAAGCCGCAACGGGCAAAGCCTGCCTCGATGGCCGCCTGATCGCGGTAGTGCAGCGGATACTTGCCACGCGTCAGCAGCCCCACCAACCCCACACCCCAGCGCAACTGCCGGTAGCTGGGATGCTCCTGCAGATCGGGATACAGATCGGTCAGGTAGCTGCCCTGGGCAAACCCCTTGAGCTGCTCGGCCAGGCGCGCCCAGAACCCCTCAATCACCGACAGCTCGAAGTAGTTGACCAGTCCCTCGGTAATCACCAGCACCGGCTGCGCCGGGTCCAGCCGGGCAAACAAGGCCTTCAGACTGTGCTCGCCGTCAGCGGCCAGAATATCCACCGCCTGCACCTGATGCTGTTCGCCCAGCCAGCCCTGGCTGGCGAGCAGACGGCGCTTGCGCGCCGCCATCGGCGGCAGATCGGCCTCCACGTAGTGCAGCTGCGGATAGCGCTGACGAAAGCGCTGCCCACGGGGCGACAGGCCGCAGGCAATTTCCACCACCTGGGTCACGCCGCGCTGCTCGATGGCCTCAGTCAGCAAGGCGTCGATCAGAAGATGACGCTGCAACAACAGGCGCTCCAGATCGATATCGAAGTGCCGCGCCGCCCAGGTGATCGGACTCAGTACGGCATGGGCAAAGCGGCCGAAATCGGTAACGAAAGCCGGATTGGACAGCTGATGGCGGTACCAGACATAGCCGGTGTAGTGCGCGCTGGGGCTGATATGGGCGCTATCGGTACGGGGCATGGATGGCTCTTATTGTTTTTCTGTGTTTGTCGGCAGCACCGGCACGCCCGGCGCTCCCCCTATAATCGGCCAGCCTATGCCGCCAGCGAGCCCGACGACAGCCCCATGCGCGATGAACCCACCCTAAGTTTGCCCTGGCCGGAAGCGCGCCCACTGGAGGCCGCTTTCTTTCAGCGCGATGCGCTACGAGTCGCCGCCGACCTGCTGGGCAAGGTGATCCGCCACCGTGTCGACGGACTCTGGCTCAGTGCCCGCATCATCGAAACCGAGGCTTACTACGGCGCGGAAAAAGGCAGCCATGCCTCGCTCGGCTATACCCACAAGCGGCGCGCGCTGTTTCTCGACGGTGGCCACATCTATATGTACTACGCCCGCGGTGGCGACTCGCTGAACTTCAGCGCCGCCGGCCCCGGCAATGCCGTACTGATCAAATCCGCCATGGTCTGGCCGGACGCCTTCTGCACAGCCGAAGCCGTCGCCCGCATGCAGCACAACAACCCCGACCGCCAGGGTCGGCCACGCTCACTGCAAACGCTGTGCAGCGGCCAGACCCTGCTCTGCCGCGCACTCGGCCTCAAGGTGCCGGACTGGGATGCCCGTAGCTTCGACCCGCAGCGACTGTTCGTCGATGACATTAGCGAGCGCCCGACGGCCATCATCCAGACCACCCGCCTGGGCATCCCGAGCGGGCGCGACGAACACCTGCCCTACCGCCTGGTCGAAGCCGAATACGCCCGTCACTGCACCCGCAATCCACTGCGCCGTGGACAGGTGGCCGGGCGCGACTACCGCTGGCTGGACAACATCGATTCATTGGAGATCGCCCACTGATGGCCTGGCTCGACACACTCACCGCCTGGCTGGCGGCCCATCCGCACTGGCTGGGCCTGGCTGTTTTTCTGCTCGCCTTCGGCGAATGTCTGGCCATCGTCGGCCTGCTGATTCCAGGCACCGTGCTGCTGTTCGCCGTAGCCGTGCTGGCCGGCAATGGCGCCCTGCCGCTATGGGAAACCCTGCTGCTGGGCTTTGTCGGCGGCATGCTCGGCGACCTGTGCAGCTACGCCCTGGGACGCCGCTTCCACCAGAACATCCGTGGGCTGCCGGTGCTGCGCGACCATCCGCAATGGCTGGCCAGCGCCGAACAGCACTTTGAGCGCTACGGCGTGATCAGCCTGTTGGCCGGGCGCTTCATCGGCCCACTGCGCCCAATGCTGCCCATGGTCGCCGGCATGCTCGACATGCCGTTCGGCCGCTTCACCGCCGTCAGCCTGCTGGCCGGCAGCGGTTGGGCCGTTGCCTACCTGTTACCCGGCTGGGCCACCGGTGCCGCGCTGCGCCTGCCGTTGCCGGCGGACTTCTGGCAGAACGCCGCGCTGGTCGCCGGGGGCCTGGCGCTGCTGCTGGGCCTGACGATCCACGGCACCCTGCGCGAACAGCGCCGGACCACCCCCTTGAGCGCCCTGCTCAGCCTCGCCCTGCTGATCGCCCTGCTGCTGGGCTGGCGCGGCCTGGCCGATCTGGATCAGGGCTTGCTCAATCTGGTGCAGGAGCAGCGTCATGGTGCGCTGGATGGTCTGATGGTGGTGGTCACCCGCCTCGGCGACCTGACCACTCAGCTCGCTGCCGGCGCGCTGCTGATCGCCCTGCTGGCACTGGCCCGCCAGTGGAGGGCCCTGCTGTTTGCCGCCATCGCACTGCTTGGCACGGCGGTCAGCAACGGTCTGCTCAAGCATCTAATCGAGCGAGCACGTCCCGACGTCCTGCTGGAGCCGCTGCACAGTTTCAGCCTGCCCAGCGGCCACAGCTCCGCGGCCTTTGCCTTCTTTCTGGTACTGGGGATTCTCGCCGGTCGCGGCCTGCCGGGGCGATCACGCCTCGCCTGGCTGCTGCTGGCCTGCCTGCCGGCCCTGGCCATTGCGGTATCGCGTCTATACCTGGGCGTGCACTGGCCCAGCGATCTGTTAGCGGGCGCACTGCTGGCCAGCACCTGGTGCGCCTTCAGCCTGGCGCTGATGCAGCGCCATCAGGTGCTGCCGGCATTGCCGGCCAGAGTCTGGTGGCTGCTGCTGCCGGCCCTGCTGGCGCTGTTCGGTGCCTTCGCCACCTGGGCGCTGCCGGCGGCCTTCGAGCTGTATCGCTACCGCTGAGCGCCCTCAGGCGATCAGCTCGCCCTGCAGGGCACTGAGAAAGATCTGGATACGCGCCAGGCGCTGCGCGGCATCCGCCTCTTCGAGCAGCTCCAGCTTCTGCTCCTGACTCAGCGGCAGCAGATAGGCCAGCTGATGCGCCAGCGCCTGCTGGCCCTCGACCACACCGCCCATGCCCAGCGCCGCCACCATGGGGTGTTCGGCCAGCGCCAGCAGCAGGGCCGCCAGGTCGACATGCTCGGCCAGCAGCGGACGGTCCTCGCCCTCGTCCAGCCACTGCACCTCGGCCAGCAGCAACTGATCAGGCTGCACCCGGGAGGACTGCACGGTAAAACGCCGCCCACCCTCGACCCGGATGCCGAGCAGGCCGTTGTCCTGCTGGTGAAAGTCCCGGATCAGCGCTTCGCAGCCATGCCAGGCAAAACGCCCCGGTGCCTCGCCCACCTCGCGACCTTCGAGAATGCCGACCACGCCAAAGCCTTCGCCGCGCTTCATGCAGGCGGACACCATGTCCAGATAGCGCGCCTCGAAAATCTGCAGATCGAGACGGCAGCCGGGAAACAGCACGGTATTGAGAGGGAACAACGGCAGGCTCACGGAAAGCTCCTCACACAATCAGCGCCACGACCAGTGGCAGCACCACCGCGGTGGCCACGCCCATCAGGCTCATCGACAGCGCGGCAAAGGCGCCACACTCCTCGCCCTCCTGCAGCGCCCGCGCCGTACCCACCGCATGGGCGGCCAGGCCCAGGGCCATGCCGTGGGCTGCCGGGTGACGCACGCCAATCAGGCGCAGCAGCTCGGGGCCGAACATGGCACCCAGCACTCCGGTCAGCAGCACGAACACCGCCGCCAACGCCGCCACGCCGCCAATCTCGGCGGCCACCAGCATGGCGATCGGCGAGGTCACCGACTTGGGCGCCAGGGTCATGAGCATCTGCTGGTCGACACCGAACAGCCAGCCCAGGCCGACGCCCAGTACGGTGGCGACCACGCCGGCCAGCACCAGGGTGATCAGCACCGGCCAGAACAGCAGGCGGATGCGCTTGAGGTTCATGAACAGCGGCACGGCCAAAGCCACCGTGGCCGGCCCCAGGAACAGCGTCAGCAGCTCGCTGTGCCGGCGGTATTCCTCAAAGCCGATATCCAGCAGCCACAGGCTGCCGATCACCAGCGCCATGGACACCAGCACCGGCTGCAGGAACACCCAGCGCGTGCGCTCGTAGGCAGCCATGGCCAGCTGATAGCTGCCCAGGGTCAGGCCGAAGGCAAACAGCGGGTGATGGATCACGGCCTGCCAGGCCGCCTGCCAGTCGGCGCTCATGGTGCCTCCCGGCGCTGCTGACGTTCGATCAGGCGCTGCATAAGCCAGCCGGTAAACAGCAGGGCCAGCACCAGCGACAGCAACAGCGCCGCCGCCAGCGCCCAGAAATTGGCCTTCAGCACCGGGCCATACAGCATCACCCCGGCCGCCGCCGGCACCAGCAGCAACGGCAGGTAGCGCAGCAGGCTGGTGGAGGCCACGGCCAGCGGCTCGTCCACCTCGCCGCGCCAGACCAGGAAGATGAACAGCAGCACCAGACCGATGATCGGCCCGGGCAGAAAACTCAGCCACAACACATTGAGCAGAGTGCCGAGCAGCTGGAACAGCACCAGCGCGGTCAGGCCACGGAGCAGCATGTCAATCTCCTGCAAGCATGCCGCGGCATTATGGCAGTTCGCCGCGGCGTGGATAAACGATGATTTCGCGCAGTGATGCGCTTGACCAAGGCGCAGCCGCATGATGATCTAGGGCCATAGCGCACCGGGCGATCCAGCACCCGAGGCTGAGCAGGACAGCACAGCCAAGCTGGCAGACCGGGGCCAATAAGAATAACAACCCGCCCCTCATGGAGGACGTATGCCGTTCGTAGCAGTTGCAGACATCAAGAACTATATCGGTAAGGAACTCGGCCGCTCGGAGTGGCTGACCATCGACCAGGAACGCATCAACCAGTTCGCCGAATGCACCGGCGACCACCAGTTCATCCACGTCGACCCTGAAAAGGCCAAGCTGACACCGTTCGGCAGCACCATCGCCCACGGTTTCCTCTCCCTGTCGCTGGTGCCCATGCTCATGGAAAAAATCATGATCATGCCCGAGGGCCTGAAGATGGCCGTCAACTATGGCCTGGACAGCGTGCGCTTCATCCAGCCGGTCAAGGTCAACTCCAAGGTGCGCCTGGTGGTCACCCTGACCGACGCCAACGAGAAAAATCCCGGCCAGTGGCTGCTCAAGGCCAAGGCCGTGCTGGAGATCGAAGGCCAGGAAAAACCGGCCTACATCGCCGAGCCACTGACCCTCTGCTTCGTCTGATTACACCTGCTGCCGTACCCACGGCAGCCCCCTTATCGCCTAAAAGGATTTTCCATGAGCGAAAAACGCATTCTTCCAGCGTTCCTGTTGTGCTTCTTCCTGGGTTGCTTCGGCGCCCACCGTTTTTACGTCGGCAAGATCGGCACGGGCATACTGCAGATTCTTACCCTCGGCGGCCTGGGCATCTGGGCACTGATCGACTGGATCATGATCATTGTCGGCGCCTTTACGGATAAGGAAGGCAACAAGCTGACCCAGTGGACCTGACAGCGGGTCCACTGAAAAGCCCGCTCCGGCGGGCTTTTTTGCGCCAGAATGGAAGCCATACCGCCAAGGACCTGCCATGCACCGCCTACTGCCACTAAGCCTCGCCCTGCTACTCGCCGCCTGCGGCGACGGTGAACCGCTGACACCGCCGGATGCCCGCCTGCCCGATGGCGCGCATTACCGTGGCGATCTGGTCGACGGGCTGCTACAGGGCCAGGGCCGCCTCGACTACCCCAACGGCAGCTGGCTCAGCGGCCGCTTCGTCAACGGCCAGCTCAACGGCCCGGGCGAATGGCGCGATCCCAAGGGCGGGCACTATCAGGGCGAATTCGTCGAGGGTGAATTTTCCGGCCAGGGCCGCCTGACCTATGCCGACGGCAGCGAGTATGTCGGCGCTTTCAAACACGGCCGCATGCACGGCGAGGGGCGCCTGAGCCAGGGCGAGCTGAGCTACAGCGGCGGCTTTCGCCATGATCGTTTCCACGGTTACGGCACCCTGGAACTGGCCGACGGCAGCCGCCATCAGGGACAGTTCGTCAGGGGCGAAGCGACCGGCCAAGGCGTGCTGGTCGACGGTGATGGCAACCAGTTCAGCGGCCTGTTCAAGCGCGGCCGCCTGAACGGCGAAGGCAGCTTTGTCGGCAGTGACGGCAGCCGTTACAGCGGCCAGTTCAAGGACCAGCGCTTTCACGGTCAGGGCCGCTATGAAAGCGCCGAGGGCGATGTGTGGAGCGGCCAGTTCCGTCACGGCGAACTGCGCGGCCAGGGCGAGTTCCGCAGCGCGGACGGCGAGCACTACGTTGGTGAACTGCGTAACTGGCAGTACCACGGACAGGGCACCTTGAGCCTGAGCGACGGCAGCCGCTATCAGGGCGAGTTCGCCCATGGCCAGTATCAGGGTGAGGGTCGCCTGACCCTGGCCGACGGCCAGATTGAGGCCGGTCACTGGCAGAACGGCGTGCGCCTGCGCGATGCCCAGGGCCAGCCACTGGCCGCCCCGCTGGAACAGGGCATTCTCAGGCAGGGGCAGCTGCTGCAGGATGCCCTCGCGGCGGTGCCGGCCTCCACCCCGGCCAGCGAGCTGTACAGCCTGACCCTGGCCGGCGACGGCCAGCAGAGCGTGTTCCTGCGCGAGGCCGACTATGTCAGCCGCCTCCTGCGCGAGCGCTTCGGCGCGCGCGGCAATATCACCCTGATCAACCACCGCGAGCAGTTCGCCAAACGCCCGCTGGCCAGCCGCGAAAGCCTGCGTCAGGCCATCCAGACACTGGCCGAGCGCAGCGGCAGCGAAGACCTGATCTTCCTCTACCTCACCAGCCACGGCTCGCGCGACCACCAGCTGGTGCTGCAACAGCCCGGCCTGGAACTCAACAACCTGCCGGCAGCGGAGCTGGCCGAGCTGCTCAAACCCTTGCGCGAGCGGCACAAGGTGCTGGTGATTTCCGCCTGTTTCTCCGGTGGTTTCATCGCCCCGCTGCAGGACGACAAGACCCTGATCATGACGGCCGCCCGCGCCGACCGGGTATCCTTCGGCTGCTCCGAGGAAAACGATTTCACCTACTTCGGCCGCGCCCTGTTCGAGCAGGCCCTGCAGCAAACCGACGATCTCGGCCAGGCCTTTGCCCTGGCCAAGCGCTACGTGAGCGAGCGGGAAAAAGCCGAGGACTTCGAGGCCTCCGAGCCGCAACTGGCCGACGCACCACAGGTGCAGAAGGCCTGGAATGCGCTGCGCCAGCAGCAACGCGCCGCACTGGCACAGCACAACAGTTCAGAGCGCAGGCCATAAGGCCTACGGGAGTTCACCATGTATCTGACGCCACAACGCATCCTCCTCGCCGGCGCCACCGGCCTGACCGGTGAACACCTGCTCGACCGCCTGCTCAACGAGCGCACCGTCGAGCGCGTGCTCGCCCCCAGTCGCCGGCCGCTGGCCGAACACCCGCACCTGGACAACCCCATCGGCGAGCTGGCCGATCTGCTGCCGCAGTTGCAGGGGCCGCTGGATACCGCCTTCTGCTGCCTGGGCACGACGATCAAGCAGGCCGGCTCGCAGGAAGCCTTCCGCGCGGTCGACTACGAGCTGGTGCTGGCCTTCGCCGAACGGGCCAAGGCCCTCGGCGTGCGCCACTTTCTGGTGATCAGCGCGCTGGGCGCCAATGCCCGCTCGCTGGTGTTCTACAACCGGGTCAAGGGCGAGCTGGAGCAGGCCCTGCAAACCCTCGGCTTCGAGCAGCTGACCATCGCCCGCCCCTCGCTGCTGCTGGGCAACCGACGCCAG
>CALMID010000038.1 GCA_937863915.1 uncultured Pseudomonas sp. | reverse complement strand
GCGCAGCAACGACACCCTGTGCCGGCAGAGCGGCGACGAGTTCGCCATCCTCCTGCCCGAGCAGGACAGCAGCGAGCCCGCCGGCTATCTGGCGGAAAAGATCATGCGCAACTTCAAGGAGCCGTTCAGCCTGTTCGGCCATACCCTGAGCGTCAGCGTGTCGCTCGGCGTGGCGGTGGCGCCCAACGATGGCAAGGACTTCGAAGCCCTGCTGCGCAATGCCGATACCGCCATGTACCAGGCCAAGCAGCAAGGCCGGCAGACCTGGTGCTACTTCGACCAGGCGATGAACCGGGAGGCGCTGGAAGTGCTCACCCTGGTCAACGACCTGCGCCAGGCCGTGGAGCGCGAGCAGATGCGCCTGTACTACCAGCCTCAGGTCGACCTGCGCAGCGGCCGCCTGCTGGGCGTCGAAGCCCTGGTGCGCTGGCAGCACGCCGAACGCGGCCTGGTTTCGCCGGCACAATTCATTCCGCTGGCCGAGGAAACCGGGCTGATCGTGCCCATCGGCCACTGGATTCTGCAGGAGGCCTGTCGCCAGGCCATGCTGTGGAAGCGCGCCGGCCTGGATATTCCTCAGGTCGCGGTGAACATTTCAGCCGTGCAGTTGCAGCACGGCAATCTGGAACAGAGCGTGCTGCAGGCCCTGGCCTCCTCGCAGCTGCCGGCCGCCATGCTGGAGCTGGAAATCACCGAATCCAGCCTGATCGACAAGACCGACCAGGTGCTCGACACCCTCAAGCGCCTCAAGGCCCTCGGCGTGCGCCTGTCCATCGACGACTTCGGCACCGGCTACTCCAGCCTCGCCTACCTGCGCACACTGGCCGTGGACAAACTGAAGATCGACCAGTCCTTCGTCCGCGACCTGCCCAACAGCGCCGACAGCCGCGCCATCGTCACCGCCATCGTGCATATGGCGCAGTCACTGGGCCTGACCACCATCGCCGAGGGCGTCGAGGAACAGGCCATCGCCCGCACCCTCAGCGAACTGGACTGCCACGAAGCCCAGGGCTATCTGTATTCACGTCCATTGCCGGCCGACCAGCTCGGCGAACTGGTAGCAGGCTGGCGGGCCGAGGACTGGGCCATCGTCTGAGCCCCGCACCAACAGCCGGCTTGTTCTGCCCGCCGGCAGCGCTCTACCATCGGCGTTCCAGTCACCCCAGCCGGAAGCCCCATGCGCGAACGCACCATCGCCAGCCATTTCGTCCGCGCCGCCCTGCGCGGCGCCCAGCACCAGGGCATCGACTGCCTGCCGCTGCTGCGCCAGGCCGGCGTGCAGCCGGCCGTGCTGGAAGAGCCTCGCGCGCGCATCGACCCGCAGCAGTTCGCCCGTCTGGTGCAGCTGCTGTGGGAACGCCTGGATGACGAATACCTCGGCTTCGGCCGGCTCAAGAGCAAACGCGGCACCTTCGCCATGATGGGCCACGCCATCATTCACTGCCGCACGCTGGAAAAGGCCCTGAGCCGGGGCGCGCTGTTCTACGGCCTGTTCCCCGACGCGCCGACCATCCGCCTGGAACGCGAAGGCGACTGGGCACGCCTGTCGGTGGACGACTCCAGCCTGTGGGACCCGGACCACTTCCTCGTCGAATGCCTGCTGGTCATCTGGCACCGCCTCGGCAGCTGGCTGATCGGCCAGCGCATCCGCCTGGAGGAAGCCACCTTCACCTACGCCGAACCGGCGCACATTGCCGAGTACGACCTGATCTTCCCCTGTCAGCGACGCTTCAACGCCGGGCGCACCAGTCTGCTGTTCCATGCCCGCTACCTGGGCATGCCGCTGCTGCAGGACGAGCGCACGCTCAAGCAGTTCCTCGAACATTCACCGGCCGACCTGCTGGCCCGTCCGGATGGCGGCGACAGCCTGACCAGCCAGATCCGCCGCCTGCTCGGCCGCGACTGCGCCAACTGGCCGGACCTCGATGCCGTCGCCACGCAGCTGCACATCAGCCCGCAAACCCTGCGCCGCCACCTGCGCGAGGAAGGTTCCAGCTTTCAGGAACTCAAGGATCACCTGCGCCGCGACCTCGCCATCTACCACCTTGGCCGCGACGAACTGGCCATCCAGGACATCGCCGAACAGCTCGGTTTCTCCGAGCCCTCGGCCTTCCACCGCGCCTTCAAGAAATGGACCGGCCTGACCCCCGGCGCTTACCGCGCCCAGGAAAGCTGAGCCCGCTCAATAACGATCCAGCGGACTGAGCACCGCCAGCCCGCCACGATTGAGCACATGGGTATAGATCATGGTGGTTTTCACATCCGCGTGCCCCAGCAGCTCCTGCACCGTGCGGATGTCCTGCCCCGCCTCCAGCAGGTGGGTGGCAAAGCAGTGCCGTAACGTATGCGGCGTGGCCGGCTTGATGATGCCGGCCTGACGCACTGCCTCACGCATATGGCGCTGAATGGTCTTCTCATGAATATGGTGGCGAAACGGCCCGGCCGCACCGCGGATCGGTGGCGAAGACGGGTCGAAAAAGGTTGTGCGCCG
>CALMID010000037.1 GCA_937863915.1 uncultured Pseudomonas sp. | reverse complement strand
CTGTATCCCGGCTCACCCGAATATCGGCAATATCAGTCGGAGCAGTAATGAACGCGTCGCCTTCGGATGTGCTTGCGGCGGTACAGATCAACCCTGGGCAAACCTTGCGCATGGCGCGCGAGGCCAAGGGTATGGACGTAGCTGAGGCAGCTCGCTCACTGAACATGAGTGAGTCGATGCTGCGCAATGTCGAGGCCGGTGCCTTCGACAAACTCAATGGCCACACCTTTGCCCGTGGCTATGTGCGTGCCTACGCCAAGCTGCTGGGGTTGGATCAGGAGCAACTGGTCACCGCCTTCGACCGCTACACCGGTACCGATGCCACAGGCAGTGAAGTCCGCGCCCTTGGTCGTCTGGAGGAGCCTGTACGGGTTTCTCAGAACCTGATGCGTATGCTCAGTGTGGCTGTGCTGGCGGGTGGCGCATTGCTGACCTATCTGGTCTGGCCGGAAAAGGCTGTGGAAAAAGCTGCCAGTGAAATTGCTATCGAGCATGTAGAAGTCGAATCGGCCGATGGCACTACGCAGATTCACCTGCTCGACGAGCCTGAAGACCAGGCCGTGGCTGAGGCGAACAAACCCGCTGAGGTTGAGCCGGCTCCAGCGACTGCCGAGTTGAGCGCGCCGGAGACTCCGGCTGTGACTGCTGGCGAAATGGCAGCGCCGCTTGCACCCGCTGCGCCTGCGTCCGCTCCTGCTGTAACGGTTGCCCCCAATCAAGTCACTCCGGCAACTGTGATACCGCCGGCAGCTGCCTCTGTTGTACCGGATTCAGCTCCAGTCGCTCCCGTGGCGGCTGCGCCTGCGGCAACTCAGCCGCAGGCAGTGCCTGCTGGCCAGGCGTTGGTTCAGGTCCAGTTCAGCGCCGATTGCTGGACTCAACTGACCGATGCCGACGGCAAGGTGCTGTTCAGTGCGCTCAAGCGCAAAGGAGAACTCCTTGAGCTGACCGGCAAGCCGCCTTTCGAATTGCGCCTGGGTTATGCCCGCGGCGCTCAGGTCAGCCTCAATGGCCAGCCGGTTGATGTCGCACCTTTTACCAGTGGCGAAACCGCCCGTATGAAGCTGGGGCAATAGAGCCAAGCCATGCATTGTGAATCTCCGATCAAACGCCGTGTCTCCCGCAAAATCTGGGTAGGTTCGGTGGCCGTGGGTGGCGATGCACCGATTTCGGTGCAGAGCATGACCAACACCGATACCTGTGATGTTGCCGCCACTGTGGCGCAGATCCGCCGTCTGGAAGATGCCGGTGCCGATATCGTCCGTGTCTCTGTGCCGGACATGGATGCTGCCGAGGCCTTCGGCAGGATCAAGCAGCAGGTTCGCGTGCCGCTGGTGGCCGATATCCATTTCGACTACCAGATCGCCCTGCGCGTGGCTGAGCTGGGTGTCGATTGTCTGCGCATCAATCCGGGCAATATCGGCCGTGAGGACCGCGTGCGGGCCGTGGTTGAAGCTGCGCGCGACAAGGGCATTCCGATCCGTATCGGTGTCAATGCCGGCTCCCTGGAAAAGGACCTGCAGAAGAAATACGGCGAGCCAACGCCCCAGGCGTTGGTCGAGTCTGCGTTGCGCCACGTCGAACATCTGGACCGGCTGAACTTCCCTGATTTCA
>CALMID010000036.1 GCA_937863915.1 uncultured Pseudomonas sp. | reverse complement strand
CCACCGGCTGGCCGTCATTGAAATCACGCACGTAGCCAACGAAGCTGACCACCGCGCCTATGCCCAGGTTGGCAGCGTGCAGGGCGTTGAGCTCGGCACCGGCATCGAAGGTTTCGACCTGCACCCGAACGCCCATCTCAGCCTCCAGTGACGGTGGGGAAGAAAGCCACCTCATCGCCATCGGCCAGCTCGGTGTCCAGCCCGCAGAGTTCCTGATTTCGCGCGCACATCAGGTTCTGCTCGGCCAGCACCGCCCAGACGCCGCCACGTGCCAGCAAGTGCTCACGCAGGGCATCAACGCTTGCCAACTCCGCCTGCCAGGCCAACTGCTCGCCACCAATGCCAAGCGTTTCGCGGTAGCGGGCGAAGTACTGCACATGGATCATGCCTGCTCCTCCAGCCGGTAGTGGCCGCTCTTGCCGCCCAGCTTCTCCAGCAGGCGCACGCCCTCGATGGTCATGCCGCGATCGACCGCCTTGCACATGTCGTAGATGGTCAGCGCGGCAACGCTGGCAGCGGTCAGCGCCTCCATCTCGACGCCGGTCTGCCCGGCCAGCCGGCAAGTGGCGCGAATGCGCACCGTGTCACTGTCCTCGGCCTGCAGCTCGACCTTGACGCTGGTCAGCAGCAGCGGATGGCACAGCGGAATCAGCTCATGGGTCTTCTTCGCCGCCTGGATACCGGCAATGCGCGCCACGGCAAACACATCCCCCTTGGGATGACCGCCGTCCTGGATCAGCTGCAGGGTCGCCGGCAGCATGCGCACGCAGGCCTCGGCGGTGGCTTCGCGGGCGGTCACGGCCTTTTCGGTCACATCGACCATATTGGCCCGGCCCTGGGCATCGAGATGGGTCAGCACTGGGAATATCCAAGAAAGTGGCGATGACCCGATTGTACCCCGCCGCGCCAGGGCCGGAAGGGCTGAATGATCGGTCATCAGGGGAAGGCGGCCGGGCGGTTTCCCACCCGGCTGCGAGGCTTACATATGCGCTTCGGCGTACTCGGCCAGCACCGAGCGCGGCACACCCTGCAGGGTGATGTGAACACCGTGAGGAAAGTCCTTGAAGCGCTCGGTGAGGTAGGTCAGACCGGAGCTGGTCGCGGACAGGTAGGGGGTATCGATCTGCGCCAGGTTGCCCAGGCAGACCACCTTGGAGCCGCTGCCAGCGCGGGTGATGATGGTTTTCATCTGGTGCGGGGTGAGGTTCTGGCACTCGTCGATCAGGATCAGGCTCTGCTGGAAGCTGCGCCCGCGGATGTAGTTGAGCGACTTAAACTGCAGCGGCACCTTCTGCAGGATGTAGTCGACACTGCCATGGGTCGACTCGTCGTCCGAATGCAGCGCCTCCAGGTTGTCGGTGATGGCGCCGAGCCAGGGCTCCATCTTCTCCGCCTCGGTGCCGGGCAAAAAGCCGATGTCCTCGTCCAGCCCCTGCACGCTGCGGGTGGCGATGATGCGCCGGTAGCGCTTGCTGACCATGGTCTGCTCGATGGCGGCGGCCAGCGCCAGGATGGTCTTGCCCGAGCCGGCGGCGCCGGACAGATTGACCAGGTGGATGTCCGGGTCCAGCAGCGCATAGAGCGCCAGCGACTGGTAGATATCGCGCGGCTTGAGCCCCCACGCCTCCTGATGCAGCAGCGGTTCCTGGTGCATGTCGAGGATGGGCAGCTCGGTGTCGCTGATGCCCTTGACCCAACCCACGAAGCCCTGCTCGTCGATGATGAACTCGTTCATGTGCACCGCCGGCAGCTCGCTGCTGCGCGGCACCATGTGCCAGGTGCGGCCATGGCCCTGACGGGTCTCGACCTTGCTCACCCGGTCCCAGAACGAGCCGGCGAGCGCGTGATAACCACGCGATAGCAGGGCCACGTCGTCGACCAGTTGGTCGGTAT
>CALMID010000035.1 GCA_937863915.1 uncultured Pseudomonas sp. | reverse complement strand
GGCGGAAATGCCCACGCCGGTATCGCTGACCTCGAACAGCAGGCAATGCTCGCCGGGCGCCAGTGACGTTTCCTGGCAGCGGCGCACGCGCAGGCTGATGTGCCCCTCGTTGGTGAACTTGAAGGCATTGCCCAGGAGGTTGAGGAGGATCTGCCGCAGGCGCGTCGGATCGCTCTTGATCAGCGTCGGCGTGCCCGGCTCCACCGAGCAGATCAGCTCCAGTCCCTTGCGCTCGGCCATGTTGGTGAACATCGAGGCGCATTCCAGGCACAGTTCGTCGAGGTCGAAGTCCAGCGCCTCCAGGGTCAGCTTGCCGGCCTCGATCTTCGAGTAGTCGAGGATGTCGTTGATGATGTTGAGCAGGGTGCGCCCGGAGCGCTCGATCACCTCGACATACTGGCGCTGCTGCGGGCCCAGCTCGGTGTCGCGCAGCAGCTCGGTCATGCCCAGCACCCCGTTCATCGGCGTGCGGATCTCGTGGCTCATGGTGGCGAGGAACTCGCTCTTGGCCCGGCTCTCGGCCTTGGCTTCGATGGCCTTGCGTTTGGCCGCCAGCTCCTCGGCCTGGGCGCGCAGCTGCAGGGTGGTGATCCGCTCGTGCTCGACCCGCGCCTGACGCTCGGCGTCCAGCAGCTTGGCCTGGGCACTGAAGCGCGCCCGCCGCTCGCTGTTGATGCGGTCGGCCATGGCAAAGGAGAGCAACACGCAGATCAGCACATGGGCGATCTGCGGCGCGAACTCGATGACCATGCTGTAGGGCAGGATGCCCATCTTGTTCAGCGCCAGCACCAGCGAGGCCGTGAGAAAGGCCATCCAGGCCACGACGAAATAGCGCGCCGACTTCTGCCCGCGCAGCAGCATGCGAATGCCGATGTACACCGCCAGCACCACGCCGGGAATCACCAGCAGCGTGCTGGCGCTGACCGCCTGGTTATACGGCAGCCACAGGCTGAGCAGGCCGCACACCGCCATCAGCACGGCATAGCCGCCCAGCCAGCGGGCGTAGCGCGGCGCCTCCTGCGACAGGCGCATGAACAGCACGCCAAACCAGGCATCGGTGGCGGTAAACAGGAAGATCAGCAACGGAATGGCATTGTTCAGCTGCGGCCACTGCGGCCACAGGTACAGCGGCGTGAAACCGTGCAGGGTGGCCTGCAGCAGGCCGTAGCAGAGCATCGACAGGACATAGACCAGGTAGCTCTGGTCGCGCACCAGGGTGTAGATGCACAGGTTGTACAGCAGCATGACCAGCACCACGCCGATATACAGCCCCTGGCCGAGGAGAAACTCCTGCTCGGCGCGGATGAAGTTCTGCGGCGTCCACACGCCGAGGGGAAACTGCATGGCGCCGGTGGTCTGCACCCGGAAATACAGGGTCTGCCGGCTCTGCGCCGGCAGCTCCAGCTCGTGCACCAGCCAGGGATGGCGCAGGGCGCGCTGCGACGCGGCCAGGCTGTCGCCCAGCTGGCCAAGATGACGCGGCGCGCGATCTTCCTGCAGATACAGGTCGATCCGGTCCAGCACCGGGTACTCGATGCCCAGTAGGCGCGTCTGCGCCTGGGCGCTGCTGTTGGCCAGCTGCAGACGGAACCAGTAGACCCGGGTGGTGAAGCCGAAGTTGGGGCTGGCGCCGGGCGCCGGCTGCCAGTTTCTGGCGCTGCTGCGGGCCACCTGTTCGGCCGTCAGCTGCCCGTCGACATCGACCAGATACTCCAGCCAGTGGCCGGCCTGCGCCACGCTGGGTTCGGTGGCAACATCCAGCTCGACGGCATGCCCCGTTTGCCAGGCACCGAACAGCAGGCTGAGCAGCAACGGCAAGCGCCGCATCCAGCCTTTCAGATGCTCAGCCATGCACAGTCCCCTGCTCTGCCCGCTACTGGCTTAACTATAGACACGCGCAACAGGGGGGCATGGGCGCCATTGGTCGGCCTGGCGCCAGGGCCTTAACAGGCTTGTTAAATCGCTAGACAGCCTGTGGCAGGCGGTAGCGCCAGATGCGCCGCAACACGGTGGCGAACTGCCCGCTCATGGTTCCGGTGTTGTAGGTCTGCCCATAGCGCGCGGCGATTTCCCGCACCTCGCGGGCCATGGCCGCATAGCGACGCGCCGGCACGTCGGGATACAGGTGGTGTTCGATCTGGTGGCTGAGGTTGCCGGTCATGAAGTGCAGCAGGCGGCTGCCCTGCAGGTTGCTCGAACCCTTGAGCTGACGCAGGTACCAGTGGCCGCGGGTTTCATTCTCCAACGTGCTGGGCGCGAAAACGGCCGCCTTCTCGGTGAAGTGGCCGCAGAAGATCACGGTGAAGGTCCACAGGTTGCGGATCAGGTTGGCCACCACATTGCCGGCCAGCACGGCCAGGGCATTGCAGCCCAGCGCCAGGGCCAGCAGGGGGAACACCAGATAGTCCTTGACCCACTGACGGCCCACCTTGGCATTGAACTGGCGCAGCAGCGGGCGCACCTCCTCGCGGCTGATGCGGCCCTTGAACACCTTGTCCAGGCGCAGGTGCTGGATGGCCACGGCGTACTGGAACAGCAGCGCCTGCAGCGTCACCCACAGGGGCTGCCAGCGGTAGTAGGGTTTCCAGCGTTGTTCGGGGAACAGGCGCACCACGCCGTAGCCGATGTCGTCATCCATGCCCAGCACGTTGGTGTAGGTGTGATGAATATGGTTGTGGGTGTGCCGCCAGAAATCCGAGGGGCCGGCGATATCCCACTCATAGGTGCGCCCGGCCAGTTCCGGATCGTTCATCCAGTCGTACTGGCCGTGCATCACGTTATGCCCCAGCTCCATGTTCTCGATGATCTTGCCCAGGCCCAGCAGCAGCGTGCCCAGCAGCCAGGTCGGCGGGAACCAGCCGGCCAGCAGAAGCAGGCGACCACTCCAGCAACAGGCCCGCACCACGGCCCGCACGCGGCGGATATAACGGGCATCGGCCTCGCCCAGATCAGCCAGGGTTCGCTCGCGCAGGGCATCCAGTTCGGCGCCGAAGGCGTCGATCTCCTCGCGGCTCAGTTCGCGGTCTTCACGCATGCTGCAACTCTCCTTACAGATCGACGCGCACATCGCCGAGCGGCGCGCTGACACAGATTCGAATGGACTGGCCCGGCTCGTGGCTGATCTCGCCACTGCGCAGATCGCGCACCGCGCCTTCCAGCAACTGACAGGTGCACTGGGTGCAGATGCCCTGGCGACAGCCATGCTCGGGCTTCAGCCCGGCCGCCTCGGCCTGTTCCAGCAGGCTGGCCTGGTTATCGCCGACGGCTTCGCGCTGGCTGCGGACAAACTGCAGTCGTACCGGTCGGCGTTCGCCCTCGGCGCGCCACTGCGGCGGGGTGAAGCTTTCCACCTGCAGGCTGGCTGCCTGGCCATCGACCAGCTCGCGCAGTTGCTCGACAAAACCGGCCGGGCCGCAGCTCAGCACATGGGCCTCGCGCCACGCGTGCAGTTGCTCCTCACTCAGGCGCTGGCCAGCAGCCCCCGCCGTGACCGCCCACTCGACGGCCAGATTGGGGTAACGCGCCTGCAACTGCTGCAGCTCCTCGACGAAGGCACGCTGGCCCTGCTCGCGCACGAAATGCAGCAGCCGCACCGGCGCGCTGAATCCCCGCCCCAGGGCATCGCGCAGCAGGCCGAGCAGGGGCGTGATGCCACTGCCCGCCGCCGCCAGCAGCACGGCGCCCTCCTGCGGCCAGCGCAGCTCGCCATAGGGCGCACCCAGCTCGACACAGTCACCAATGCTCAGGTGTTCGCACAGCCAGGCCGACACCCGCCCTTCGGGCTGGCGGCGCACGGCGATCTCGATGCAGCCATCGGCCTGGGCCGTGAGGCTGTAACTGCGCGACAGGCGCACGCCATCACGCTCGATGAACAGCTGCACATGCTGCCCGGCCTGCGCGCCGGGCCAGTTGCCATTGGGGCGCAGACGGATGGCCAGCATGTCCTCGGCGACCCAGCGCCGCGCCTCGACCCGCGCATGAATGCGCGTGAGCGCCCAGGCCGGCTGCAGAAAGCGCAGGCAGGCATCGACATCCGACGCCCGCAGCCAGTGGTGTGCCGTCAGCCAGCGCAGGGGGGCCAGCAAGGGTTGCAGGGGAATCGTCAGGCGCAGGGGAATCAGCGGCATGATCGCATCTCAGTGAACATTTGTTCACTAAATTGCCCGAGCAAACACGCTCAGTCAACACTTGTTCACTGAGCCAGACGAAAGGTCGGTCGTGCATTGCTCTGTCGCCAGCCAGAGAGTTAGCCTGCCGACGCCCACTTCCAGCCACGACAGTCACCCCATGCCTCATCAGTTCCGCGACGCCTGCCAGCCCGATCTACCTGGCATTCTGGCCCTGTATAACGATGCGGTGCTCAACAGCACCGCCATCTGGAATGAAACGCCGGTGGACCTCGAAAACCGCAGCGCCTGGCTGCGCGAGCGCCAGGCGGCTGGCTTCCCGGTGCTGGTGGCGCTGGACGCCCATGGGACGGTGGCCGGCTACGCCAGCTATGGCCCCTGGCGCAGCATCGAAGGATTCCGCCACACCGTGGAACACTCGCTCTATGTGCGCCCCGACCAGCAGGGCCGTGGACTGGGACGCGCACTGTTGCAGGCGCTGATCGCCCGGGCCGAAACTGCCGGTGTGCACGTCATGGTCGCCGCCATCGACAGCGCCAACCACGCCTCCATCGGACTCCATCACAGCCTGGGGTTTGTCACCTGCGGCCAGATGCCCGAAGTGGGGCGCAAGTTCGGCCGCTGGCTGGATCTCACGCTGATGCAGCGGATTCTGCCCGCAGCGGACTCAGGTAGTCTTTGACACTGTGCGCTGCCCCCACGCCAGCGCCGCACCGCTGAGGATGATCACCGCCATGCCGAGCATCGACCAGGCATCCGGCACATGGTCGAAGAACAGCATGCCCAGCAGGGTGGCGATCACGATCTGCATGTAGGTGAAGGGCGCCAGGCTGGCGGCGCTGCCGAAGCGGTAGGCGTGGGTCAGCAGCATATGCCCGGACATCGCGGTGGCGCCCAGCAACGCCATCAGCAGGGCGTCGGTCAGTGGCGGTGTCTGCCAGACCCAGGGCAGCAGCACGCTCATGCTGAGGGTGCCCACCAGCGCGGAAAGAAAGTTGCTGGTGGCCGGATGGTCGGTGCCATTGAGCCTGCGGGTCAGCAGCTGGTACAGGCCGAAACAGAAGGCCGCCCCCAGCGGCAGCAGAATGGCCGGCGTGAACAACGCCCCGCCCGGCCGCACGATCAGCAGCACACCCAGCAGGCCACAGCCCACTGACAGCCACAGGCCTCGGCTGATGTGCTCCTTGAGCACGGTGGCCGACAGCACGATGACCACCAGCGGCGCCAGGAAGATCACCGCCGTTGCCTCGCCTAACGGGATATAACGCAGCGCGCTGTAGAACAGCAGGGTAATGGCCACCAGGCTGAGACCGCGCGCCAGCTGCAGCCAGGGACGCTGGGTACGCACCAGGTTCCAGCCCATGCGCGGAGCAAACAGCGCCAGCATCAGCAGGTTCTGCGACAGGTAGCGCAGCCACACCACCAGCAGCACCGGGTATACCGCCGTCAGGGTTTTCGACAGGGCATCCTGACTGGAGAGGAGCAGGCCGGATGCGAGGATCAGGGCGATGCCCAGCCCGGGATGGGGACGATGCGGCACAGAAGATTACCCGACACATAATTAGCAGGCTAAGCATGCTAATGATTTGCTACCAGACGATCCAGTCCGATCGGTCAGGTTACGACCAAAGGCCAGCACCCTCAGCGCAGCTGACTGTCCTTGCTGCCGCGGCGGTTATAACCGGCAAACTGCGCCTGCCGCTTGTCGTGCTCGCTCTGGCAGGCCACGCACAACCGCACACCGGGCAGCGCCTGGCGCCGCGCCTCGGGAATCGGCTGCGCACACTCTTCGCACTCAAGGAGGCTGTCGCCCTGCGGCAGCTGGCTGCGCACCCGGGCAATGGCATCCTCGATGCTGTCGTCGATCTGTTCCTGTACGGCGCCGTCAGTGCTCCAGCCTCCGGCCATGCTGCTGTCCTCCGCTGCGGGCAAGCGGCGTTGAGCGCTCGCCCTATTCCTGCACGTTCATGTAGTCACGCGCCCAGACGATGTAATCCTCCGGCTGGGTGTACCTGTGCGTCAACTCGGTGGCATTCAGGTCGCAGGTCGCCACGCCGCGTTGCTCGCGCAGACAGTCGTAGGTGGCCTTGATCGCGGCAAAGTAGGCCGCATGCCCGTCAACCACGATACGCACACCGAGGCTGGCCAGACGGGCATCGTCACGCAGCGCCGGGTTGCCATAGCTGACCAGCATCAGCGGCACGCTGAGGTTCTGCGCGATCAGCTCCAGATGGGCAAAGTCACGCACCCCGACCAGGCAGATGCCATCCGCGCCGGCTTCCTGATAGGCGACGGTGCGCTCGATCACCTCCTCCACACCGAGCACCCCGGCATGGGTGCGGGCGATGATGGCCAGCTCCGCATCGACCCGCGCTTCCAGCGCCGCGCGGATCTTGCCGACACCCTCTTCGATGCCGATCAGGTCGGTGGACTTGCGCCCGAACTGCGCCGGCAGCAGGGTGTCTTCCAGGGTCAGCGCCGCGACGCCGGCACGCTCCAGCTCCACCACCGTACGCATCACGTTGAGCGCATTGCCGTAGCCGTGATCGGCATCGGCGATCACCGGCAGACTCGCCACCCGGCCGATGCGACTGGCCTGTTCGACGAATTCACTGAGGGTGATCAGGGCAAAATCTGGCGCCGCCAACACCTGCAACGCCGCCACCGAGCCGCCAAGGATGCCGACCTCGAAGCCGAGGTCGGCGGCAATCCGCGCCGACATCGGGTCGAATACCGAAGCCGTGTGGTAACAGGAGGGCGAGGCCAGCAACGCCCGAAAATCGCGGCGCAACTGGTGATGAGAAATTCTTTGCATGATGGGTTCCGGCAGCAGGGATACAGAGTGAGTCGTCACCCGGTGATAGCAAGACACATACCGCACCGCTGCAATGCCCGCCATGACGCCTGGTCACTGACAGCGCCTGGCGAACACTCGCTATCCGCGCACATGGAGTGGCGGTGCACCACCACTATGGCCGGCTAACGCAGATCAGGCGGCAAATTCGGGCCAATACCGCCGCCGGTAATCAGTCCATGGGCCATCCACAGTGCCACCAGCAGATAGGCCAGACGCGGCAGCCAGGTGGCCAGTTGTTCCTCGAAGCTGGCCTGCTGTTGTCCCTGCCGCTGGGCAAAGGCCAGCAGCACCGCCGGTAGCGTTCCGCTCGCCTCGCCACTGGCCACCAGAGCTCGCAACTGCGGCTGCCCGGGGAAGTCCATGTTCTGCAGCGCCTGCGCCAGGGGCTGGCCCGCCACAACCCGCGCCTGCAGCGCCATGAAGTCCTCGCGCAGCGCGGCATTGCCGAGGCTCGCCGTGGCCAGCGGCATGGCCTCGAACAGCGCCACCCCGGCCTCCAGCAGCAGGCCCAGGCTGGTGAAATAGTCTCGCACCGCGCGCCGCGCCAGGCTCACGCCCACAACGGGCAGCCGCAGGCCGATAGTGGCCAGCCCACGGTTTGTCGCCAGCAGCCCCTGCTCACCCTGCCGGCGCAGCTGCGCCCAGCCCCAGAGAGCCAGGGCCAGCCACAACAGCGGCTGCAGCACCGACCACAGATAACCCGTCACACTCAGGCTACCGCCTACCAGCGCCGGCAGAGGCTGGATCAGCAGAGCCAAGAGCAAGGTGGCGCACGGCAAGTACAGCCGCGCCTGCATGGCCTGACGCTGCCGGGCCTGTTCGGCGTACTGGCTGGCCAGGCGCAGATACAGGCGCTGCTGACTGCCAGCCTGTTCGGCGGCCTGCAGCAGGTTGACCTCCAGTGGACTGAGCAGCCCGCTCACGCGCCCCGCCACAGCCAGACTGCGCCCCGCCGCCACCTCACGCTGCAGGCGGGCGATGGCCGCCCGCCAGGTCGGCCCCAGGCTCAGGCTGCTCAGCGCCTGACTGACCGGCACACCAGCCTGCTCCATGGCTCCCAGGTGGGAAAACAGCTCGGCCCGCTGCTGCAGCGGCAGAAGGTTCGCTCTACTCATTGACGACCAGGGGAGGTTGCAACAGCATCTCAGGCATCGGCAGGTGGCTGAACCAGCGCTGGTAGATGCGGCCGAAACTGCCGTCGCGCTTCATCTCATCCAGTGCCGCCTGCCAGCGGGCCACCAGCACCGGATCGGTGGCGGGCGAAAAACCCAGGTAGGACTGGTGCTGGAGGAAGCTGTACTGCGCCTCGACCTGATCCGGACGCATGCCCACCTCGGCCAGCAGCATCGGCAGGCTGATATCACTGACCGCCAGCACATCGGTACGGCCCTTGCTGAACAGATCCACCATCTTGCTCGCGCTGGAGACCGCAAAGATGTCGCTGAAACCGCGGGAGGTCAGGTACTGCAAGGTGTACCACTGGCGCGGCAGGGCGATGCGCAGGCCTTTGGCCTGTTCCAGCGAAGTGAGCTTCAAGCTGCTGCCCTTGCGGGTGTAGAAGCGGTTCTGCGACAGCATGATCGGCCCGACCCACTGGAACAGCCCCTCGCGCTCGGCGATG
>CALMID010000034.1 GCA_937863915.1 uncultured Pseudomonas sp. | reverse complement strand
CAGAACCAGCAGACGACTAGCACGTCGTTCGGCCAGCGGATGGCGGGCAATCAGTTGCTCAGGGAGCTCAAAATGAAAATCGGCAACACGCATGACGGGACCATCTCCAAGGGCCGCAAAGCTTACCGGAAAGCGCCTTTTCTGGCCACGCAGCGGATTGACCGCCGATTATCGGCTCCCTATACTTCGCGCCCTGTGCCTCGGTGGCGGAATGGTAGACGCAGCGGATTCAAAATCCGCCGTTGGTAACAACGTGAGAGTTCGAGTCTCTCCCGGGGCACCACTCCTAGATTTACCCCTCGTTTTACCCCCGCATTTTCCTCCTGTTTTCCTGTTGGCAATCACCTCGCATTTGGCGTAGAGTGCTTTTCACTGTGTGTTTGCATGGGTCACGAGAAACATGACCTGATGCAGTAGATCGTTAGATCCGCTTCATCTTTGCTTGATTTTCCTTAAATCCTTGCAAAACTCAGTACCGGCCCTCGGCCATGAGGACGAGGCGTTTTATTAAGTTTCAAGGATTTTAGGCATGTCCCAGCGTCAAAACGGCACCGTGAAGTGGTTCAACGATGAGAAAGGCTACGGCTTCATCACCCCGGAAAGCGGCCCAGATCTGTTCGTTCACTTCCGCGCTATTCAGGCTGACGGCTTCAAGAGCCTGAAAGAAGGCCAGAAGGTGACTTTCGTGGCCGTTCAAGGCCAGAAAGGCATGCAAGCTGACCAGGTACAACTGGTAGGCTAAGGCCAAATGAAAAAAGCCCCCACGGGAAACCCTGGGGGCTTTTTTCTGCCTGCCATTTATTGCTGCTCCCGCCTTACAATGACGGCCGAATGCACTTCGTGAGCCCGTCATGCCGAAACATCAGCTGCGCCCTCAGGGCGACTTCCCCACTGCCGGACTGATCCGCCGCCTGGCCGCCCTGTTCTATGATTTTCTGCTGAGCGTGGCTCTGCTGATGGTCGTGACACTGATCTACAAGGGCATTCAGATGAGCATCATCGGCGAAGAGCGTCTGCGCCAGCTCAGTGACGCCGGCGCCCTGGACGGCGACCCGCTGCTCTCGACCATCCTGGTCATGGTGCTGTTCGGCTTCTTCGCCAAGTTCTGGACCCACAATGGCCAGACCCTCGGCATGCAGGTCTGGGGATTGCGCATCCAGAACGCCGACGGCAGCGCCATCAGCCTGTGGCAGGCCCTGCTGCGTTTTGTCGTGGCCATTGGTTCCTGGCTCTGTGGTGGCCTGGGTTACCTGTGGCTGCTGTGGGACAAGGAAAAGCGCACCTGGCACGACATCTACTCGGAAAGCCGAGTGGTGCAACTGCCGAAGAATGTGCACAAGAAATGAAAGAAGCCGGCATTTGCCGGCTTCTTTCATTTCGCCCCATGCCTAACGGCGCAGCTGAGCGCAGTAGTCCTGTTCGGGCAGCGCCGCCGTGTACCAGACATAGTCGGCCTGCTCGGCACTGACCGTCTGCCCGGCCTCCGCCAGCATCAGCACAACCGGCTCAATACCGGCAAGATCCTTCATGTGCAGCGGAATACCGAGATCCTTGCGCACATGAAAGCCTCCGGCCAGTAACAGGGCAGGCGCCGGTGCCGCCAGCAGGCGCTCGGCCATGCGGCGGTCACGTTGCTGCTGTACCGCCAGCATGGCCGGCAACTGCGCCTCCGGCAACAGGCCGCAATGCGACTCACGGATATCATCGAGCAGCGCCTGCTGCACCGAGGCAGCTGTTGACGCCTCGCCATTCAGGACTGGCTTGCTGCGATAGATGGCCATGATCTCGTCACGATCGAGGTTGGCCGCCAGCAGCGGATAAGGCTGCGACAAGGCATAGCTGACCAGCGGACCGTACAGCGACCAGGCCCAGCCCTGCTGCCACCCTAATTGACGCGGCAGATTCTCAAGCCTTTCACCCTGCCGTAGACGCTGCTGAACCGCATCGACTGCGCCCTGCTGATCCGGGTTGAGCATTTCCAGCAGCAGGCTGCCCTGAGCCCTCTCGCGCGCCAGCCCTCGCAGCAGCCACAACTGCAGCGCGTGATGATCGGGATTGTCATGCTTTTCCCCCACCAACACCCGTGGCGCACCCGCCAGGCGAGCCAGCAATGCCTCCGGCGTCAAACGCTGCCCTGTGCGCAGATCCTCAATCACCCCCAACTGCGCATGATCCCGCTGAGCAGGTGCCTGCCAGGCCGGCACCTCGGGCACTGACGATTGGCAGGCACTGAGCAGCCCCAGCACCGTCACCAGCACAACACGTAAATTCATCATCACCTCAACGCGCCACAATCAACGGATGACCCCGTTCGGGGTGCGCCTGCACCAGCACTTCCAACCCAAACACCCGACTCACCGTTTCAGCCTGCAGCACCTCGGCCACAGGGCCGTAGGCACAGGACTCGCCACGATCGAGCAAGAGCAATCGGTCGCAATAGCGCGCCGCCAGATTCAGGTCATGCAGGATCACCAGCACCGCCACGCCGCGCTCGGCAAACTGGCGCACCGCCTGCAGGATGGTGTGCTGGTGCAGCGGATCCAGCATGGAAGTCGGCTCATCGAGCAACAGTACCTGTCCGGCCTGCCCCGGCCACAGCTGGGCCATGACCCGGGCCAGGTGCACACGCTGGCGCTCACCACCGGACAGGGTCAGATAGCTGCGCCCGGCCAGATGCCCGATATCGGCTGCCGCCAGCGCGGCCTCGATGATCTGCGCATCCACTGCCCGGCCGCTGGCATGCGGCAGGCGCCCCATGCCCACCACCTCATCCACGCGGAAGGCAAACCCCAGCGTCGAGCTCTGCGGCAACACCGCCAGTTGCCGGGCCCGGGGCAATGGCGCCAAGGCCTGCAGCGGCGTGCCGTTCAACAGTATCTGCCCACGGCTAGCGGGCAACTCACCACTCAGGGCCGCGAGCAAGGTGCTTTTGCCCGCGCCATTGGGACCTAGCACACCCAGCACTTCGCCCGACTGCAGCGTCAGCGCAATGTTGCGCAACACCGGGCATTCGCCACGGTTCACGCCCAGATCGGTGACCTGCAGCATCAGTGGCGCCCCCTGACCAAGAGATAGAGGAAGAACGGCGCACCGAGTAAGGCGGTAATGATGCCGATCGGCAGTTCCGCCGGCGCCAGCAGCAAACGCGCCAGCAGATCGGCCAGGAGCAGCAGCGCCGCACCGGCCATGGCCGATGCCGGCAGGAGAATGCGGTGATCGGGACCGACCAGCAGGCGCAGCAGATGCGGGACCACCAGGCCGATAAAGCCGATCAGCCCGGCCGCCGCCACAGCCGCCCCTACCCCCAGCGCGGTGCACAGCACCAGCTCGCGCTTCAGGCGCTCGACCTCGAAGCCCAGATGACGCGCCTCCGACTCACCCAGCAGCAGGGCGTTCAGCGCCGTCGCCCGGCGCGGCAACCAGATAGCCACGCCGACGCCCACCAGCAGCAACGGCCACAACCGGGCATAGCTGGCACCATTGAGGCTGCCCATGTTCCAGAACGTCAGGCTGCGCAGGGTCGCATCGTCGGCGAGGTAGGGGAACAAGCCGATCAGCGCTCCGGCCAGCGCACTCAGCGCCACCCCGGCCAGGAGCATGGCCGCCACACTGGTCTGACCGTCACGCCGCCCGAGGCGATACACCACGGCCGTCACCCCCAGCCCACCGGCGAAGGCGGCCAGCGACAGCAGATAGGGCTGCAGCCACAGAGGCCCCAGCCCCCAGCCGAGACTGGCGCTACCGACAATCACCAGCGCCGCCCCCAGGGCGGCACCACTGGAGACCCCGACCAGGCCGGGATCGGCCAGCGGATTGCGAAACAGCCCCTGCATGGCGACGCCACACAGCGCCAGCACCGCCCCCACCGACAACCCCAGCAGGGTTCGCGGCAGACGAATCTGTCCGATGATCAGCTCGGCCTGCCCCGGCACCTGCTCACCAGACAATCCACTCAGGCGCAGCAAGGCCTCAAGGGTATCCAGTAACGGCAGGCTGACCGGTCCCAAGGCGAGCGACAGCCACAGCGCCAGCAACAGCAAGGCCGTCAACGCGACAAACAGGGAGCGGGAAGAGATGACGGCAATCATGACTGAGCGTGCGCCAGACG
>CALMID010000033.1 GCA_937863915.1 uncultured Pseudomonas sp. | reverse complement strand
GGCACCGAGCAATTGGGCCGCATGTAACGGTCTGGGCTGGCGCAGATACTGTACCAGCAGACCAATCAGAGCCAACGCGAAGACCGGATAGGCCAGCTGGATCAAGCCCAGCCCGGCATCCTGCAGCAACGGCCAGCGGACCTGCGCCAACCACACCAGCAGCTCATCGGGATATCGCCGCGCCAGCGCCAGCGCCACTGCTGCCACGGCAATCAGCAAGGCGCTGCGCGCCAACAGCTCCTGACTCAGCGACGCTCGTTCCTGCCACAAGGCATAGCCGCCATACAGCAGTGGCAGCAGCAAGCTGCACAGGTGAAACGTCAGCGCAGTATCGGCCTGGACCCGGCCATTGGCGCGAAAGAAATCGACCTGATTGTCGAGGAAGTAGTAGGCCAGATAGACCACCACCAGAAGAAAGGTCTGCCGTTGCCGCTCGTAAGCCAGACAGTAGGCGCCAGCCAGCAACAGCAACAGGGTCGGCAGCACGTTGAACAGCGAAGCGAAGAATTCCGTCAGCGAGCCCAGCAAACTGGCCGCAACGCCACCCGCCAGCAGCAACAGGCTGGGCAGAAAATGCGCGGGACGAACATCGGCAAGACGGAACACGGCGACTCCACAACGAATGCGATCAACTGCCGGCATTGTGCCTGCAGCCAGATCACAACACATCGGGCAAAACGGCGGTACGTCGCACAAATGAAAACGCCCACCATTCGGTGGGCGTTTCCTGACTTCTGACGCAGCTAGTGCTTAGTAGCCCAGAGCGAAGTCTTCTTCAGCCATGTCCATCAGGTTGTTGGCACCGGACAGCATGGATTCAACGTGGGTACGGGTACGCGGCAGGATGCGAGCGAAGTAGAAGCGCGCGGTCTGCAGCTTGGCCTTGTAGAAGGCGGCATCGTCAGTACCGGCAGCCAGCTTCTCGGCAGCCAGGCGAGCCATGTCGGCCCAGAAGTAGGCCAGGCAGGCATAGCCGGAGTACATCAGGTAGTCCACGGAAGCGGCACCGACTTCTTCGCGATCTTTCATCGCAGCCATGCCGACCTTCATGGTGATGTCGCCCCACTCCTTGTTCAGCTTGGCCAGCGGCTCAACGAACTCTTTGACAGCTTCGTTACCTTCGTTGGTCTGGCAGAACTTGTGCACGATCTTGGTGAAGTTCTTCAGAGCGCCGCCCTGAGTCATCAGGATCTTGCGACCCAGCAGGTCGAGAGCCTGAACACCGGTGGTGCCTTCGTACATCATGGAGATACGGCAGTCGCGCATGTTCTGCTCCATGCCCCACTCGGCGATGAAGCCGTGGCCGCCATAGATCTGCATGCCATGGGAAGCGGACTCGAAGCCAACTTCGGTCATGAACGCCTTGGCGATCGGAGTCAGGAAGGCCAGCAGCTCGTCGGCGGCTTTCTTCTCTTCTTCGTTCTGGCTGTACTTGACCAGGTCAACCTGCTTGGCAGCGAAGTAGACCATGGCGCGGTTGCCTTCGGCGAAGGCCTTCATGGTCAGCAGCATGCGACGCACGTCCGGGTGGACGATGATCGGGTCAGCGGCTTTGTCCGGCGCTTTCGGGCCAGTCAGGGAGCGCATCTGCAGACGCTCGCGAGCGTACTTCAGACCACCCTGGAAACCGATTTCGGCGTGGGCCAGACCTTGCAGAGCAGTACCCAGGCGGGCAGTGTTCATGAAGGTGAACATGCAGTTCAGACCCTTGTTGGCCGGGCCGATCAGGTAGCCAGTGGCGCCGTCGAAGTTCATCACGCAGGTCGCGTTGCCGTGGATACCCATCTTGTGCTCGATCGAGCCACAGGAAACGGCGTTACGGGCACCGGCAGTGCCATCGGCATTGACCAGGAACTTCGGCACGATGAACAGGGAAATACCCTTGGTGCCCTGCGGGGCGTCGGGCAGGCGGGCCAGCACGATGTGGACAATGTTGCCCGACATGTCGTGCTCACCAGCGGAGATGAAGATCTTGGTGCCGGACACCTTGTAGGTACCGTCAGCCTGCGGCTCGGCCTTGGTGCGCAGCATGCCCAGGTCGGTACCGCAATGCGGTTCGGTCAGGCACATGGTGCCGGTCCACTCACCCGAGACCAGCTTGGTCAGGTAGGTGTGCTTCTGCTCGTCGGTACCGTGCTCGGCGATGGTGTTCATGGCGCCGTGCGACAGGCCCGGGTACATGCCCCAGGACCAGTTGGCTTCGCCAACCATTTCGCTGATGGCCAGACCCAGAGATTCCGGCAGACCCTGACCACCGTGGTCAACGTCATGCGCCAGGCTCGGCCAGCCGCCTTCAACGAACTGCTGGTAGGCTTCTTTGAAGCCAGTCGGGGTTTTCACGCCTTCCGGAGACCAGGTGCAACCTTCGATGTCACCCACACGGTTCAGCGGAGCAATCACTTGCTCACAGAACTTGGCGCCTTCTTCCAGGATGGCATTGACCATGTCCGGAGTGGCGTCTTGGCAAGCCGGCAGGCTCTGATAGTGCGCTTCATAGCCGAGCAGCTCGTCACGTACGAAGCGAATATCACGCAAGGGGGCCTTGTAATCAGGCATAGCAGTAAACCTCTGCGGTAGATCCAAAGTGAGTGACCGGTTATTCGGTCAGTACTGGTTATCCGGGTCTGCGGGCACACAAGAACGCCGCAGATCAAACGGGCGTTTGAAACATACGTTTACGCCCCACCCTTGTCAAGCACCCAGAAGGGGCTGATTTACACCTCAATATCGAGGTTTTCAGCCGGCTCCTGCAGGGCCGCCAGACGGCGGTAAAGTTCAAGACTAGGCGGTGGTGGCAGGCTCTGCTCGGTCTTTTCCGGCTTTTCCTCGCTGGCCGCCTCTTCCTCCTCGGCCTGCTGGCGCTCCTCACTGCGCGCCGCCTGTTCGGCCGCCAGCTGTTCACGCTGCAGCTGGCCCAACTCGGCCCGTGCCTGGGCCGCCAATGCCTGCGCCTGGGCGGCAACCCGCAGGTCCTGCGCCGAGGGTTCGGCCGGGGCCAGCGCCGCGCGCTGCACCAGCTCCATCTTGCGCAGGGTGGCTTCGGGATCATTGGGGATCGGGCTGACGTCGATGCTCACCTCGCCACT
>CALMID010000032.1 GCA_937863915.1 uncultured Pseudomonas sp. | reverse complement strand
CCGGTTCCTATGAGACGGCCACCAACCTCAACCGGATGAACAAGGAAATACCCATCGACGACCGCGAGCGGGCCGAGCGGGTGACCGAGTTCGTCGCCAGTCAGGTCGATCTGCCCTGGCTGCGCAGCCGCTGCGGTACCCCGCGCGAGCTGCGCCTGTCACCACCCGCCTTCCGTTACCAGCTGGTGCAACGCGCCCAGGCGGCCAACAAGCGCATCGTCCTGCCCGAAGGCAGCGAGCCGCGCACCGTGCAGGCCGCGGCCATCTGCCAGGCGCGTGGCATCGCCCGCTGCGTGCTGCTGGCCAAGCCCGAAGACGTTCAGGCGGTTGCCACAGCACTGGCCATCGAGCTGCCCGCTGGTCTGGAAATTCTCGACCCGGATGTGATTCGCGGTCGCTACGTTGAGCCCATGGTCGAGCTGCGCAAGGGCAAGGGCCTGAACGCGCCCATGGCTACTGCACAGCTGGAAGACACCGTGGTGCTGGGCACCATGATGCTGGCCCTGGACGAGGTCGACGGTCTGGTCTCCGGCGCCATCCATACCACCGCCAACACCATCCGCCCGGCCCTGCAGCTGATCAAGACGGCACCCGGCTACAACCTGGTGTCCTCGGTGTTCTTCATGCTGCTGCCCGAGCAGGTGCTGGTCTATGGCGACTGCGCAGTGAACCCCGACCCGAATGCCGAGGAACTGGCGGAGATTGCCCTGCAAAGCGCGGCGTCGGCCGAAGCCTTTGGCGTGCCGCCGCGGGTCGCCATGATCAGCTACTCCACCGGTGACTCCGGCAGCGGCGAAGAAGTGGAGAAGGTCCGTGAGGCCACCCGCATTGCCCGCGAACGCAACCCGCAACTGGCCCTCGACGGTCCCCTGCAGTACGACGCGGCCGCAATCGAGAGCGTGGGTCGGCAAAAAGCACCGAACAGCCCGGTGGCCGGGCGAGCCACGGTGTTCGTGTTCCCCGACCTGAACACCGGCAACACCACCTACAAGGCTGTGCAGCGCAGTGCCGAGTGCATCAGTGTCGGCCCCATGCTGCAGGGACTGCGCAAGCCGGTAAACGATCTGTCGCGCGGCGCTCTGGTCGATGACATCGTCTTCACCATTGCCCTGACGGCGATCCAGGCCGACAGCCCGCACTGAAAAATCTCCGCCGACCGCCAAGTCACACGGGCGGCGGGGCTTACAGCTCAGTGCACAACTGTTAACCTAAACAATTCAGGCGCCTTACAACAGCGCCTCATCAACCTCGGAGACCCGCTTCGCTCATGCTCAGCTTTCTGCCTGCCCCGCTGCGCGGGACCCTTGCCGGCCTCACGCTGGTACTCAACACCCTGATCCACTGCGTTCCGCTCTTTGCAGTCGCCCTGCTCAAGCTGCTTGTACCGATCCCGGCCATCCAGCGCCTGCTGCGCTATGTGATGCACGGCATTGCCGAGAGCTGGATCAGCGTCAACAAGTTCTGGATGA
>CALMID010000031.1 GCA_937863915.1 uncultured Pseudomonas sp. | reverse complement strand
CAACGAGATGGGCACCGTGGCCAAAACCCGCGGTGCCGGGCTGGTCGACTATCGCTGGCCGAAGCCGGGTTCCGCCGATCCGGTGCCGAAAACTTCCTACGTGCAGCTATTCCAGCCCTGGGGCTGGATCATCGGCACCGGCGTCTACATCGACGATATCGAAAGCGAATTTCGCCAACTGATGGTCAAGACCGGCAGCATTGCCCTGCTCATCTGCGGCCTGCTCGCCATGCTGGTACTGCTGATCAGCCGCAGCGTCACCCAGCCGATGGAACAGGTGGTGCAAGCGCTGGACAACATCGCCAGCGGCGAAGGCGACCTGACCCAGCATCTCGATGCCCATGGGCATGATGAGCTGACCCAGCTGGCCAACAGCTTCAATCAGTTCGAAGACAAGCTGCGCCAGCTGATCAGCCGGCTCAGCGAGGCGGCAGGCACCCTCGATCAATCTTCGGACGAACTCGACCAGATTTCCCAGCGTGGCCAGCAGCAGAGCCAGTCCCAGGCTCAGCAGATGGACCTGGTGGCCACCGCGGTCAATCAGGTGACCTATGCCGTGCAGGACGTGGCCCGCAATGCCGAACAGGCTTCCACCGAGGTGCGCAACGCCGAGCAGCAGGCCCATGAAGGCAACAGCTGCATTCTCAGCAGCATGAGCCAGATCGAGCAGCTGTCGGCCACCATCGACAACGCGGTCACCGTGATCCGCTCGCTGGCCAGCGAAAGCACGCAAATCGGCAGCGTGCTGGAGGTCATCCGCTCGATTGCCGAACAGACCAACCTGCTCGCCCTCAACGCCGCCATCGAGGCCGCCCGCGCCGGCGAACAGGGCCGCGGCTTTGCCGTGGTGGCTGACGAAGTCCGCCTGCTGGCTCAGCGCACCCAGCAATCGACTCAGGAAATCCAGGGCATGATCGAGCGCCTGCAGAGCAACTCCGAGGCCGCCGTACGGGTGATCGATGACAGCAGCCACGCCGCGCAGCTGACCATCGAGCAGGCCCGCCTGGCCAGCAGTAACCTGGAGCAGATCACCGGCACACTGGGCAACCTCAACGCCCTCAACTCGTCGATTGCCAGCGCCACCCTGCAACAGTCCCACGTGGTTGACGACATCAACCAGAATGTCACTCAGGCCGCCAGCCTGGCCCAGGAAGCGGCCATGGCGGCGGAACAGACCAGCCAGTCCAGCCTGCAATTGGGTAAACTGGCCGAGCAGATGAACCATCTGCTGAGGCAATTCCGCACGTGAGGACCGCATGAGCAGCATGGAGCATCAGGAAGTCGACTTTTCCAAGCCGCAGAACAGTGACCTGATCTGGGACCTGGACAACATGGCCCGGCGCGAGCTGGCCGAGCGCTTCATCCGCCTGTTCGAAAACCGCCTGTGCGTGTACTCCGACTCCGTGGCCCAGCTGTACACCAACTACAACCTGCACTTCCCCTCGGAACTCGGGCGCAAGATGGTGGTGCTGCCCAACCCCTACGCCTTCCACGACACCCTGCACGGTATCGAGCAGGTGGCCGTTCGCAAGACCGGCCTGTGCGTGATACCAGGCATGGTCAACGGCAAGCCCGGCCTGCTGCTGACCACCCTGATGAAGGAAGGCGGCCCGGCACCCAAGACCATGCCGTTCAAACCGGCTCTGGCGCAGATCATCAGCAGTCAGCGCAAGATCGGTGACGAATTCCTGCCCATTCTGATGAAGGGCGACCTGCGCGAGTTCGATCAGCAGATGCCCTATCTGCACCTGCACCGCCTGCAGGTCGACAAGCTGCTGCGGCTGTCCAGCTTCGAGCGTTCGGACATCCAGCACACCATCACCAAGAAACTGATGGCACTGTATCGCGATGCCGACAAGCTGACCTGCTGATCTGATACCTGCTTTACCCGCCGGCTTTGCCCAACCTGCCCTCGCCGCGCGGTCAGTACGGTCAAGACTGGCGAACGCGCACCTGGCTAGAGTGAGCCTCCCTCACCCTGGCTAGGAGAACAACAAGATGCCCTGGTATTTCGAAGCCCTGCTGAGCATTCCCGCCGGTCTGCTGCTCGGCAACTTCACCGAATGGTGGTTCCACCGTTTCGTCCTGCATGGCCTCGGCCGTAGCCGCGGTACTTTCTGGAGCTTTCACTTCCACGAGCACCACCGCAACAGCCGCCAGCACGCCTTCTACGATCCCTGCTACCAACGTTTCCCGCTGGGCTGGCACGCCCAGGGCAAGGAGGCCTGGGCCCTGATCGCGGCCGGCCTGCTGGTCAGCCCGCTGTTGATCGTCGCGCCTTGGCTGACCGCCACCCTCTGGTACTGCGCGCTCAACTACTACCTGCGCCACAAGTACTGCCACGACCACCCCGAGTGGGCCCGGAAGCACATGCCCTGGCACTATGACCACCACATGGGCCCCAACCCGCACAGCAACTGGTGCGTGACCAAACCCTGGTTCGACTGGGTATTTGGCACCCGCGAGTACTACACCGGCACCGACCGCGAGCAGCAGGACCAGCGCAAACGTGAGGCACGGGCAGTGGCCGCCTGATCGCCGTACAATGGGCCCTCACTCACCGAGGGCCCACCGTGTCGCCACTTGAACTGCTTGCCTCCGCGCTGGGCGCTATCGCCGTCATCCTCACCATCCGCCAGAACCCCTGGTGCTGGCCGATCGGTCTGGTCATGGTACTGATGTATGCCTGGATCTTCTTGGAGGTGAAGCTGTACGCCAATGTCGCGTTGCAGTTCGTCTTTGCCGGCTCGCAGCTGTATGGCTGGTGGCTATGGACGCGGGGCGGCGATCAGCCTGGGCAGGCTCTCGGCGCGCTGAGCTGGCCGCAGCGTCTGGCTGGCCTGCTGCTGGCGACACTCGTCGGTCTGTTCCTCGGCTATGCGCTGCAGCACGGCACCGACGCCGCAGCGCCCTGGCAGGATGCCGGACTCACCGCCTTCAGCCTGCTGGCGCAATTGTGGATGGCGCAGAAGCGAGTGGAATGCTGGCCGCTGTGGATTGCCGTCGACGTGCTCTACGTTGCCCTGTTCATCAGCAGCGCCCTGTACCTCACCGCCGGCCTGTATGCCCTGTTCACCCTGCTGGCTGTCCACGGCTGGCTCAGCTGGCGCCGCGAGCTGCAGCTGAGTCCGGCCAAAGCATGAAGGTTCTGGTTCTTACCGGCCCGGAGTCGAGCGGCAAAAGCACGCTGGCCCTGCGCCTGCAACAGACCTTTGGCGGCCTCTGTGTCGCCGAGCAGGTACGCCTGTATATCGAACAGAGCGGACGCGATACCCACTATGGCGATGTCGACATCATCGCCCGACAGCAATTGGCCGCCGAGGATGCAGCGCGTGCCGCCGCCCCTCACCTGCTGATTCTCGACACCCACCTGCTAAGCAATCTGCTCTGGAGCCGGCTGCTGTTCAACAACGCACCGGACTGGCTGGAGCCTGCCCTGCACCAGCGTCATTACGACCTGCATCTGTTGCTCGATCCCCGCGGAGTCCCCTGGCAGGCCGATGGCCAGCGCTGCCAGCCGCAGTTGCAGGAGCGGCTGAGCTTTCATCAGGACTGTCAGGACTGGCTGGAGCGCCATGGCCAGCGCTACCTGGCCATTGGCGGCGACTGGCAACAGCGCGAAGCACAGGCCCTGGCACAGGTGGAGCGCTGGCTCAAACTCCCCTCAGAGCGCTGACCAGGTCACCGCCAGGCAGAACAGGACAATCAGCGTCAGCGGCTTGCGCAGCGTCGGATACCAGGCCGGTGCCAGCCCCAGCTGCACCGCCCGCAGGTCGGCGAGGTACAGCAGACCGAAGGCCAGCATCAGCAGCGGAACCGCCAGCAATGCCGGCAATCCGCTGGCCACCGCCACCCAACCGAACAGCGCCGGGACCACCGACAGTGCCAATTGCTGCTGCGCCGCCGTGGCATTGCGCTCCTCGCGCATCGCCAAGCCCCAGTGAATGGCCCCCATGAAGGCCAGGATCACCGCCGCGTAATCCAGCGATGCGTACAGCACCCAGGGCCGCCAGCCGGGCGGGGTCAGCCAGGCGCCCAGCGCGCCGCCGATAAAGGGCAGCAGGCCCGCATACCCCAGCAATACAGCCAGGCGCGGAGGAGTAGTCGAGGTAAAAGGATGCATGAGGACTCCATGAACTCAGGGAAACGACGGGCCGGGCCAGAAGGCCCAACCTCAGAAAGATTGCCAAGTATCGCCGAGCTTGGCATAAGAGCCGTCACTTTCAATCGCTACAAGGATGTTGTCGATGCGTATCCTGCGCCGCGCCCTCTACCTGGCCGTGCTGCTTGCCGTGCTGGCCGGTGCACTGCTGCTGTACTACGTGATCAATCCCGACCTGCCGCAGTACCAGGCCCCAAGCCAGGTGCACTACCTTGAGCAGTGGTCGGAAGAGGCCCGGCAGACCTACTACTACACGCCCCAGGGGACCCAGGTCAAAGGCCTGCGCTACGACTGGTTCGGCGCCCTGGAAAAGCCCTTCAGCCGCGACCGTTTTGCCGCCCCGGACAACCTGGCGCGTTTCGGCCTGCTGGTCGATCCCAAACAGCAGCCAACCGCGCAGAACCCCGGCAACCTGCCGGTCGGCTTCGCCCGTCATCAGGACAACGAATCCGGCACCTGGTACCTGGACATCACCTGCGCCGCCTGCCACACCGGCGAGCTGCGCTACCAGGGACAGGCGGTGCGCATCGACGGTGGCCAGGCCCTGCACTCGCTGGCCTCCACCGTACCAACGCTGCGTGGCGGTAGCTTCGGCCAGGCGCTGGCCGCGAGCATGGTCGAGACCTATCTCAACCCGGTGAAGTTCAACCGCTTTGCCAAAACCGTGCTGGGCGAACGCTATCCCAAGGGCAAGGACCAGTTGCGCGGTGAATTCAAGGCCGTGCTCGGGCGCATGCTGGCGACCTCCTGGAACGATACCCACCGCGGCCTCTACCCCACCGCCGAAGGCTTCGGCCGTACCGACGCCTTCGGCCGCATCGCCAATACCGTGTATGGCGATGCCCTCGACCCGGCCAACTACCGTGAAGGCAATGCGCCGGTCAGCTACCCGCACGTCTGGGATATCTGGAAGTTCGACTGGGTGCAGTGGAACGGCTCGGCCATGCAGCCGATGGCGCGCAATATCGGCGAGGCCCTCGGCGTTGGGGCGCCGTTGCGCCTGTTCAATGACGATGGCAGCCCGGTACAGGGCGACGAACGCT
>CALMID010000030.1 GCA_937863915.1 uncultured Pseudomonas sp. | reverse complement strand
CCGGGCGCTTGCGCACCGGGTCGAGGCCGGACAGTACTTCGATGGCATCGGCGTTATAGGCGTTCTGCTGGGCCATGGGGTCTCTCAAAGATCGGAAAAGTCGTGATCGCGCCACTGCGCGGGATCGAAGCCGGCAAACGCCAGCAGTGCCGGGATGCGTTCGGCAAAACCCTGGAAGCCGTGATCGCCACCGGCCTGGATGCGCAACGCGCAGGCCCGGTAGTAGGTCGCGGCATCGCGGTAATCGAGTGTTTCGTCGGCAGTCTGCAGCCACACCTGGCAACGCGCCGGATCCGTCGGCGCTGCCACCTCCAGCTCAGCCAGGGCTGTCACGTGATCGGTGGTCAGCTCCCAGGTTTCGCCGCTGTAATAGTTGGTTTGCGGCCCGAGGTAACCGGTAAAACGCTGGTGCGGCCGCACCGCCGGATTGATCAGCAGCTGCGCCAGGCCATGCTGCTGCGCCAGGTGGGTCGCATAGTAGCCACCCAGGGAGCTGCCGACCAGCAAAGGCCGGCCCAGGCGGGCAATCTCGCGGTGCAGCTGGGCAATGGCCTGGCGCGGATCATGATGCAGGGCCGGTACGGCCAGCTGTTCGGCTAGGCCGATACGGCGCAGCGCCGCCGTCAGCTGACGCGCCTTGTGCGAGTCCGGAGAGCTGTTCAAACCGTGGATATAGAGAAGCGTGGTCATGGGCGCGAGGCTACAAGCTAAGGGCGCCCGCCAGCAAGATCAGTAGCCTTTGACGCTGTAATCGATCTCGAAATCGATACCGGTGACACGCGACACCCCGGTTTCCAGCTCACCGTCGCCATGCAGACGCAGCCAGCGGTAGCCTGGGGCTTCGTGGTCAACCTGGAAATCCTCGCTGCCCGGCGCGAACTGCACACAGGTGGACGGCGATGCCAGCAGACGCACACCCTCGCGCATCTGGTCGAATTCCTGATGGATATGCCCCCAGAGCACGGCCTTGACCTGCGGGAAGCGCGCCAGCAGGGCAAACAGAGCATCCGGATTGCGAATGCCGATCGGCTCCATCCAGCGGCAACCGATGGACACCGGATGGTGGTGGAAGCTGATCAGCACATGACGGCGACCGGCACTTTGCAGCGCCTGTTCCAGCAGCTCTAGCTGATCCTCCGGAAAGTGCCCGGGCACGGCGCCTTCGATGCTGGAATCGAGCAGGATGATGCGCCAGTTGCCCAGATCGATGATTGGGTCGAGCAGGTCACTGCCCGCCGTGGCGGCGCGCATGTTCGGCAACAGATCATGGTTGCCGGCGAACCAGCGACTGTGCAGGGCCAGGCCGTCGGTCATCTCGCGAAAACGCTGGTAGGAGGCCAGTGAACCATCCTGGGACAGGTCGCCACTGGCCAGCATGAGATCGATGCCCTGCTGCTCTTGGCGCACCAGTTCGATCACCCGCGCCAGGCTGTCCTCGGTGTCCATGCCCAGCAGACGGTCGTGCGTACCCGCGAACAGATGACTATCCGTCAGCTGCACCAGCAGCACGGCATCAGCGGAGGCGGGAGTGGACGCGCGCACCAAGGGCGGTCTCCTTTGACTGGGGTGACAAGATTATGGTGGTGCCAGTGTACGGAGGTAAACCCGACAAACGGAAACACTTCACAGTTAGCAGGCGCCAATAAATCGGCAGACCTGTCGATCACTGTAGGTGATATCGCGCGTTTTTGTCGTTCAGCGAGGAACCTCGGCCAGTTCATGACCGGTCGCCATGCAGTGACTCAGCCATTCGCCGAGAAACAGATTGAGCTGATTCTTCTCGTCCGGCTGGTGCATGGCCGCGTTGGGGTAGGGATAGCTGGGGCGCAGACGGCGGGTATGGGCGGCACCGACGACTTCAGCCATGCGCGCATCGTGATAGACGCGCACTTCCAGATGCGGCACGGGCAGCCAGGGCAGGCTGTGCTCCTGACGCACCTGCAGGGTCGTGGTGTAGGGGCCGGCCTCGGTGACCTCCAGCGCCAGCACGCCGAGCAGATGTTCGCCATGGCTCATGGCGACCCGGCGGGCCTGGAAGTTCTCGCGCATCTGCGGCAGTAAACGCATCAGGCGGGCGTAGTTGGCCTCGCAGGTGGCTTGCAGCCCCGCGAGGTCGACCCGATAGCGTTCACGCAGCAGATTCACGTCCACAGACCTCGCACTTCATCGCGGTTCAGCGCCAGCCACTGCAGGGCCATGATGCTTGCCGCATTGTCGATACGCCCGTCGCGCACACGCGCCAGGGCATCCTCGAAGGGCAGGACATGCACCCGGATGTCCTCGCCTTCCTCTTCCAGACCATGAATACCACCAGCACCGACACTGTCACAACGGCCGACAAACAGATGCACCCGTTCGTCGGAGCCGCCCGGCGACGGGTAGTAGACACTGAGCGGCCAGAGCGCGCCCAGAGTCAGCCCGGCCTCCTCCATCGCCTCACGCCGCGCCACTTCCTCGGGCTGCTCATCCTTGTCGATCAGGCCGGCTACCAGCTCCAGCAGCCAGGGGTTGGCGCTCTTGTCCAGAGCACCGACGCGGAACTGCTCGATCAGCACCACCTCGTCACGCCGCGGGTCGTAGGGCAGCACCCAGACCGCATCATGGCGCACGAACAGCTCGCGGTTGATCAGCTTGCCCATGCCGCCGGCAAACAGACGGTGGCGCAGATGCAGGCGATCCAGCTTGTAGAAGCCCCGAAAGCACTCTTCGCGCTCCACCACCTCGACATCCGCCTGACTGAAGGTATCGCTCATGACCGCCTCTGCTTCCAATGTGGGATTGTTCCAATGATGGATTGGGCGCACAGCCTAATACAGCGTGATCGCGCCGGCCATGTGCGGCAGCACTTGGATGCCAGCCCGGCAACAGGGACAATGCCGCCTTCGCTGCTGCCGCCAAGGACTCTTCATGCGCGCACTTCACTGCCTTGCACTGGCGACCGCCGGCCTGCTGCTCGCCGGCTGCCAGAGCCTGCTGTCACCTGCTCAGCAACCGCTGCCCACCAGCACGCAGCGCTGGGAACATCGCCCCACCGGCTGCACTGGCACCGAGTGCCCGCTGGTGAACATTGACCTGCAGTTGCCCAGGGACCTGCCCGAACTCAACGCCCGCATCGAGCGCGAGTTGCTGCAACTGACCACCGAGCTGCCCAGCGACCCGCCGCCGCTTTCGCTGGCCCGCTACGAGCAGGACTTTCTCGCCACGGCCAAGCCGGGCTGGACCAGCTACCTGCAGGCCAAGGTGCTGGAACAGCATGACCGCCTGCTGGTGATCGAGCTGTCCAGCTACCGTTTTACCGGCGGCGCCCATGGCATTCCCGGGCGTGCCTACCTCAACTACGACCGGACGCTGAACAAGGTACTCACCCTCAACGACATGCTCCTGCCTGACCAGGAAGACGCATTCTGGGAGCAGGTACAACTGGCCCACCAGGCCTGGCTCAAGGCCAATGGTCACGATCAGGATGCCGAGTTTCTCGACACCTGGCCGTTCGAGCGCAGTGACAACATCGCCCTGCTGTTCGGCAATGTGATGCTCAAGTACGACATCGCCCGCATCGCGCCCTACAGCAGCGGCCACCCGGACCTGCGCGTGCCTTACCCGCGCCTCAACGGCATTCTCCAGCCCTACTACTTCCCCGGCCGCCGCTGACAAGGCTCGACCCGGCATAAAAAAACCGGAGCTGCTGGCGCAGGCTCCGGTTTTTTATTCATCTGCTCTGCAGGCAGATCAGACCTGCTTGTAGATCACCGCGCCTTCTTCCTTGAAGCGCTCGGACTGCTCGGCGAAGCCGGCCTCGATGGCCTTCTGCTCGTCGGTCAG
>CALMID010000029.1 GCA_937863915.1 uncultured Pseudomonas sp. | reverse complement strand
CGTGGCCCGGGCCTGGTCAACCACCTCAAGAGCGTCAAGCGCAGCCTGCGCAGCCTGCGTCTGTCGCCCAAAAGCGTGCGTCACGACGACTGACATCGCGGCGTCACGGGCAATTCACGGGTCTGTCGATAAAGCGTCACCTGCGCGGTGGATGCTGGTGCTCCTGCCACTCGAAGGGGAGTACCTGCGATGTCCATGCATCATCAAGAACCGATCCTCGACAGCAAGACCCGCCGCAAGCTGGAAGACCAGCGCCGCATGGCCTATCGGCGGGCCATCGAGGATCGCGCCGAACTGCGCCGTCTGGAGAGCGAGTTCGACGACATTCCGCGCCAGATCGCCGCTAACTACCTGAATCTTGCTCTGGCGCCCTTCCCGCGAAGCGCTCGCTGAGGGCGCTGATCTGCGCCCGCTCGGTGCGGATGAAATCGAGGAAGGCCTGCGCCACCGGTGACAGGCGTTTGCCGCGGGCGTGTACCGCGCACCAGGTGCGGTACAGCGGCAGCTCCTCCACCGGCAGTTCTTTCAGCAGCCCGGCGGCCAGCTCCAGCCCGACCGCGTGACGCGGTAGCAGGGCGATGCCCAGGCCGGCCACCACGCATTCGCGCAGCGCCTCCAGTGAACTGACCTCCTGGGCGGCGGCGAAGTGCACGCGCTTCTGCTGGAAGTATTCCTCGCAGGCCTTGCGCGTGCCCGAGCCGCGCTCGCGCACCAGCAGCGGATAGCTTTCCAGGTCCTGCAGGCGCAGGCTTTCGGCCTGTGCCAGCGGGTGGCCGGGCGGCGCCACGGCGACAATCGGGTTGTTGAGGAAGGGCAGGAACTCCAGAGCCATGTCCGGCGGTACCAGCGACATGATCACCAGATCGTCGCGGTTGTCTGACAGGCGCTTGATCACCTGGGCGCGGTTGACCACGCTGAGGTTGAGGATGACCTCGGGGTTCTGCTGGCGAAAGGCGGCGAACAGGTGCGGCACGATGTACTTGGCGCTGGATTCCACCGCCAGGGTCAGCTGGCCCTGCAGCGAGCCCTGCATCTCGGACAGCTGCATGTCGAGGCTTTCCAGGCGCTGGAAGATGTCGCTGCTGGCGCGGCGCAGGGCCTCGGCGGCCTGGGTCAGGTAGAGTTTTTTGCCGATGTAGTCGAACAGCGGCTGCCCTACCAACTCTTCCAGCTGGCGAATCTGCAGGCTCACGGCCGGCTGGGTCAGGGCCATTTCCTCCGCGGCGCGGCTGTAGGAGCGGCTGTCGCACACCGCGCGGAACACCTGAAGCTGGCGTAATGTCATTCGCATCAATGACTTGCGCATGTTGTTCGTCTCCGTCGCGGGGGTTCTGGTGTCATATATTAGCCATTGCTAATGGCCAGCCCAATAAATATTGATTTTGGATTATCTGCCTGCCGGGCGTAGGGTATGACAAGACTGCCAGGCCCCAGGCGGTCACGCGTCGACCGTTTCGTCCGGTCGCCTGTTCACGTGAGCGAGGACCCAGGCTCGTGATCAAGAAAATCCTCATTGCCAACCGCGGCGAGATCGCCGTGCGCATCGTGCGCGCCTGCGCCGAGATGGGCATCCGTTCGGTGGCCGTCTATGCCGAAGCTGACCGCCATGCCCTGCATGTGAAGCGTGCCGACGAGGCGCACTGCATCAGCGAAGAGCCGCTGGCCGGCTACCTGAACCCGCGCAAGCTGGTCAATCTGGCGGTCGAGGCCGGCTGCGATGCGCTGCACCCGGGCTATGGCTTCCTCTCGGAAAACGCCGAACTGGCCGATATCTGTGCCGAGCGCGGGATCAAGTTTATCGGTCCGTCGGCCGAGGTCATCCGCCGCATGGGCGACAAGACCGAGGCGCGGCGCAGCATGATCAAGGCCGGGGTGCCGGTGACGCCGGGCACCGAGGGCAACGTGGCGGATATCGCCGAAGCCCTGCGCGAAGGTGACCGCATCGGCTACCCGGTGATGCTCAAGGCCACCTCCGGCGGTGGCGGGCGCGGTATCCGCCGCTGCAACAGCCGCGAGGAGCTGGAACAGAATTTCCCCCGGGTGATTTCCGAGGCGACCAAGGCCTTCGGCTCGGCCGAAGTGTTCCTGGAAAAGTGCATCGTCAATCCGAAGCACATCGAGGCGCAGATCCTCGCCGACAGCTTCGGCAACACCGTGCACCTGTACGAGCGCGACTGCTCGATCCAGCGCCGCAACCAGAAGCTGATCGAGATCGCCCCCAGCCCGCAGCTGACCCCCGAGCAGCGCGCCTATATCGGCGACCTGGCCGTGCGCGC
>CALMID010000028.1 GCA_937863915.1 uncultured Pseudomonas sp. | reverse complement strand
CAGGGGCTTTCCGCACGACGCGGATCGAATACCGCCAACTGCCCCTCCAGACGAATCGCCGCGCCGGAGACCAGCGGCTTGCCGGCAGCCACGCAGGCCGCATTGACCGCCTCGCGGGTGGAAAAATTGTCCGAGCAGTCCAGCACCAGATCGACCGCCGCCACCGCGGCTGGCAAGGAATCGGCATCCAGCCCCTGGGCATACAGCTGCAGGCTGATGGCCGAATTGATCGCACGCAGACGCGCCGCCGCCGACTCGACCTTGGGCTGACCGATGCTGTGGCCGTCATGGGCGATCTGCCGCTGCAGGTTGCTCAGATCGACCCGGTCGAAATCGGCCAGGTGCAGTTCGCCCACGCCGGCCGCGGCCAGGTACAGCGCCACCGGCGAACCCAGCCCGCCAAGGCCGATGATCAGCGCGCGGCTCTGCTTGAGGCGCAGCTGTCCGGCGATATCGATCTGCGCCAGGAGGATCTGCCGGCTGTAGCGCAACAGATCGTCATCCGTCAGGTCCATGCTCATGCCTGCCAGCTCCCCAGTGAAATTCGCTCATGCCCGCCCAGGTCGCGGCGGCTTTCCACCTGCCCAAAGCCCCGCGCCAGCAGCAGTTCGCGCACGGCTGCGGCCTGGTCATAGCCATGCTCCAGCAGCAACCAGCCGCCATGTTCCAGATAGTCCGGCGCCTGCGCGATGATTTCGCGCAAGTCTGTCAGACCGTCGCGGCCGGCCACCAGGGCGCTGGCCGGCTCGAAACGCACATCGCCCTGGCTCAGATGCTGGTCATCGCTGCGGATATAGGGCGGGTTGCTGACGATCAGGGCAAAGCGCTGCCCACCGAGGGCGCTGAACCAGTGACTGGGCAGGAAGGTGGCATTACTCAGGTGCAACGCCGCCCGGTTGCGTTCGGCCAGCGCCACCGCCTCATCGATGCGATCGACGCCGGTCAGACGCCAGGCCGGGCGCTCGCTGGCCAGGGCCAGGGCGATGGCGCCGGTGCCGGTGCCCAGGTCCAGCGCCGCCAGGGGCGTGGCCGGCAACAGCTGCAGAGCGGTTTCCACCAGCAATTCGGTATCGGGACGGGGAATCAGGGTGTGCGGCGCCACTTCCAGCTGCAGGCTCCAGAAACCCTGCCGGCCCAGCAGATAGGCCACCGGCTCGCCCTGACGACGGCGCGCCAGCAACGCCTGGAAGGCCGCTACCTGTTCGGCGCTCGGCTCATGTTCGGGCCAGGTGCGCAGGTAGCTGCGCGGCTTACCCAGCACATGGGCCAGCAGCAGTTCGGCATCCAGACGCGCACTCGGCGAGTCGGGCAAGTCGGCCGCCGCCAGCAACGCATCCACTCGGGCCATGTCAGTCTCCCAGTGCCGCCAGCTGGTCGGCCTGGTATTCCTGCAGCAACGGCTCGATGACCTGCTCGACGCCGCCGGCAATCACTTCGTTCAGCGAGTACAGAGTCAGGTTGATGCGGTGATCGGTGACCCGCCCCTGGGGGAAGTTGTAGGTACGGATTCGCTCGGAGCGGTCTCCCGAGCCCACCAGCAGCTTGCGCGTGTCGGAGATTTCCTTGTGCGCGGCAGCTTCCTGCTGGTCCTTGAGCTTGGCCGCCAGCCAGGCCATGGCCTTGGCGCGGTTCTTGTGCTGCGAGCGTTCTTCCTGGCACTCCACGACAGTCCCCGTGGGAATGTGGGTGATGCGGATGGCCGAGTCGGTGGTGTTGACGTGCTGACCACCGGCGCCGGAGCTGCGGTAGGTGTCCACGCGCAGGTCCGCCGGGTTGATATCGATGGCCGCCTGCTCGTCCGGCTCGGGCAACACCGCCACGGTGCAGGCCGAGGTGTGGATACGGCCCTGGGATTCGGTCTCCGGCACACGCTGCACACGGTGAGCACCGGACTCGAATTTCAGCTTGGCGTAAACGTTGTCGCCTTCCACCCGGCTGATCACTTCCTTATAGCCACCGTGTTCGCCCTCGCTGGCCGAGAGAATCTCGACCCGCCAGCCCTGGCGCTCGGCATAGCGCGAATACATGCGGAACAGGTCGCCGGAGAAGATCGCCGCCTCGTCGCCGCCGGTGCCGGCGCGGATTTCCAGGTAGACGTTGCGCCCGTCGTTGGGGTCCCTGGGCAGCAGCATGCGCTGCAGGCTGTCTTCCAGCTCGACCAGGCTGTTCCTGGCCGACGCTACTTCCTCTTCGGCCATTTCACGCAGGTCCGGATCGCTGTCCTTGAGCAGCGCCTGGGCGCCCGCCAGGTCTTCCTGCACCTTGCACAACTGGCGATAGGCCTGCACCACCGGCTCGACCTCGGCGTATTCCTTGGAATAGGCACGGAACTGCGGCTGGTTGCTGATCACTTCGGCATCCCCGAGCAGCGCGGTGAGCTCCTCGAAACGATCCTGCAGGGTGGCCAGTTTGTTCAGCAGTGAAGCTTTCATGATTTGCGCTCACCCTCGTCGAGGGCAAAAAGTTCCTGGGCCAGGGCCAGCGCATCCAGGCGGCCCTCGGCGGAAAGTTTCTTCAGTTGCACACTGGGTGCGTGCAGCAGCTTGTTGGTCAGGCCGCGGGCCAGCTGTGCCAGCACTTCGTCGGCCGGAGCGCCATTGGCCAGCTGGCGCTGCGCCTTCTGCAGTTCGTCGTCGCGCAGGGTTTCGGCCTGCTGGCGATAGGCCTTGAGCACATCCACGGCGGCCAGCTCACGCAGGCGTGCCATGAACTCGTCCGCGCCCACGGCAACCATTTCCTCGGCGGCCCGGGCGGCGCCCTGACGGCTCTTGAGGTTTTCCTCGATGACTTCGTGCAGATCGTCCACCGTGTACAGGTAGACGTCATCCAGCTCGCCGACTTCGGGCTCGATGTCGCGCGGCACGGCGATGTCGACCATGAAGATCGGCTTGTGCCGGCGCTTCTTCAGCGCCCGCTCGACCGCGCCCTTACCGAGAATCGGCAACTGGCTGGCGGTGGAGCTGATGACGATGTCGCTGTTGATCAGCTCATCGGGGATATCGGCCAGCAGGATGGCGTGCGCGCCGAACTGCTCGGCCAGCGAGCTGGCCCGCTCCAGGGTGCGGTTGGCGACGACGATGCGCTTGATACCCTGGTCATGCAGATGGCGGGCGACCAGGCTGATGGTTTCACCGGCACCGATCAGCAGCGCCTGACTACGGTGCAGGTCGGCGAAGATCTGCTTGGCCAGGCTGACCGCGGCGAAAGCCACGGACACCGGGTTCTCGCCGATGGCGGTATCGGTACGCACGCTCTTGGCGGTGCTGAAGGTGGCCTGGAACAGGCGCCCCAGCAGCGGCCCGACCGTGCCGGCTTCGCGCGCCACGGCATAGGCGGACTTGAGCTGACCGAGAATCTGCGGCTCGCCGAGGATCATCGAGTCCAGCCCGCAGGCCACGCGCATCATATGGCGCACCGCCTGCTCGTTCTCGTGCACATAGGCACAGGCCTGCAGGTCGCTCAGCGGCAGTCCGTGATAGCCGGCCAGCCAGGACAGCACGGCCTGCACATCCATTTCGTCGAGCTGCAGATACAACTCGCTGCGGTTACAGGTCGAAAGAATCGCGGCTTCGCTGCTGGGCGTCAGCCGGCACAGCTGCTGCAGTGCCTCCACCATCTGCTCCGGGGTGAAAGCCACGCGTTCGCGCACCGCCACCGAGGCAGTCTTGTGGTTGATACCGAGGGCGAGAAAGGCCATGCAAGGTCGCTGCAGACAAATTAAGCCGCGCATTGTCCTACTTCACCGGCTGCCGGACAACCACCCCTCCCCCTCCTGCACCACCCACCCGGCGACAGGCATCGGGCCGTGGGCTTGCCTTGTGGCTTGTGTCATCATGCCGCATCTGCAGGAGAGCACTCTTTTCCACTATGAACAGACCCCTAGTGTTGCTGGCCGCCTCCGTATTGCTGAGCGGCTGCCAGATGCTGGCCAAAGAGCCCAGCCCAGCGCCTGAGATCGCCGAGCCCGTCCAGGCCGCGCCGGCCAAGCCCAAGGTCTATCGCTCGTTCAGCGAGGAAGCCCTGTATTCGCTGCTCACGGCGGAACTCGCCGGCCAGCGCAATCGCTTCGATATCGCCCTGGGCAACTACGTCCAGCAGGCCAATGCCACCCAGGACCCGGGCGTGGCCGAGCGCGCCTATCGCATCGCCGAATACCTCGGCGCCGAGCAGGCGGCCCTCGACAGCGCCATGATCTGGGCCAGCAACGCCCCGGACAGCCTCGATGCCCAGCGCGCCGCCGCCATCCAACTGGCCCGTGCCGGTCGCTACGACGACTCGATCCGCTACATGGAAAAGACCCTGCTGGCCGACGGCGATACGCATTTCGACTTCCTCGCCCTGTCCGCCGCGGAAACCGATGCCGACACCCGCGCCGGCCTGCAGCAGAGTTTCGAGCGCCTGCTGAAAAAACACCCGGACAACGCCCAGCTGATTTTTGGCGAAGCCGTGCTACTACAGCAGGATGGCAAGTCGGAGCAGGCCCTGGAGCTGCTCGACGAGCTGCCGGACAGCGAACAGAAGGTCGCCCCACTGCTGCTGCGCACACGTATTCTGCAGAGCCTCGAGCGCGGCGACGAAGCCCTCAAGCCGCTACGCCAGGGCCTCGAACAAGCACCCGACGACAAGCGCCTGCGCCTGGCCTACGCCCGCCTGCTGGTGGAACTGGGCCAACTGGAAGAGGCCAAGGCCGAGTTCTCCACCCTGGTCCAGCAGTTCCCCGATGACGATGACCTGCGCTTTTCTCTCGCGCTGATCTGCATGGAAGCCCAGGCCTGGAACGAAGCCCAGGCCTACCTGCAGGAGCTGATCGAGCGCGAAGCCCACGTCGATGCCGCGCACTTCAACCTCGGCCGCGTCTACGAAGCCCTGGAGCAACCGGAAAGCGCACTGATCGAATACCACCTGGTCGGCCCCGGCAAGGACTACCTGCCCGCCCAGTCGCGCCACAGCGAGCTGCTGATCGAGGCCCAGCGTCTGCCCGAAGCCCGCAAGGCGCTGGCCAAGGCGCGCGAGAAGCAGCCGGACTATGCCATTCAGCTTTACCTGATCGAGGCCGAAGCTCTGAGCAATGCTCAGCAGACCGAGCCTGCCTGGCAGCTGATGG